>JANLQE010000320.1:0-6214 GCA_031367625.1 Bacteroidota bacterium | reverse complement strand
TTAGAGATTGAGGTAACCCGCCTTGGCGGTGGGTTTGGGGGTAAAGAAGACCAGGCTACCTGTTGGGCAATTTTTTGTGCGCTGGCTGTTTATCATTTAAAAAAACCGGTAAAATATTGTCTTCACCGGATGGAAGATATGCGTATGACGGGTAAGCGGAATCCTTATACTTCCGATTTTAAAATAGGTTTAAATAAAGACTTAAAAATTATTGCTTACGAAGCATCATTTTATCAGAATGCCGGCGCTGCTGCAGATTTATCACCCTCAGTTTTAGAACGCACTTTGTTTCATTGTACTAATAGTTATTTTATTCCAAACGTTACGGCAACTGCTTACAGTTGTCGTACCAACCTGCCGCCCAATACGGCTTTTCGGGGGTTTGGCGGGCCGCAGGGTATGTTTGTTATTGAAGCTGCCATTGCAAAAGCTGCAGAAGAACTGGGCATATCAGCTTCAGAAATACAAGAGAAAAATTTATTACAAACCGGCGACGAATTTCCTTACGGTCAAAAAGCAGTGAGTGAAGCAACCTCCTGTTGGAACAAATCAAAATCGCTATATGATATTGATAAAATAAAAAATGAAGTAGCCATTTTTAATGCTTCCAATAGTTTGTATAAAAAAGCCATTTCGTTTATGCCTGTTTGTTTTGGTATTTCATTCACCAAAATTTTAATGAACCAGGCCAGGGCATTGGTGCATGTGTATATGGATGGCAGCGTAAATGTAAGTACCGGTGCGGTAGAAATGGGCCAGGGCGTAAACACAAAAATGCTGCAGGTAGCTGCAACTATTTTTTCAATTAATGAAAATAAAATAAAAATAAATTCTACCAATACTTACCGCATAGCCAATACCTCACCCTCTGCAGCCAGCGCCACTGCTGACTTAAATGGCAAAGCCGTACAGATGGCCTGTGAAAGTATTTTAGCAAGATTAAAAATAGCTGCCTCAGAAATATTTAATTGTGCAGCAACCGATATTTCTATAGAAGATGAAATTATTTTTGTAAACAATGCCGCTACAGATTTATCATGGGATCAACTGGTGCTGGGTACATATTTAAAAAGAGTAAGTCTCAGTGAGCATGCGCACTATGCTACGCCGGATATTTATTTTGACACTACAAAAGAAAAAGGCCACCCGTTTGCGTATCATGTATTTGGTACTGCTATTACCACTGTTACTGTAGATTGCTTACGGGGAATTTATGAGGTAGATGCTGTAAAACTGGTGCATGATTTTGGTACTACTATGAACCCGATTATTGACACAGGACAAATAGAAGGCGGCCTGGTGCAGGGCATCGGCTGGATGACAATGGAAGAAATCATTTATGATGAGCAGGGTGTTTTGCGAAGCAATGCATTAAGCACTTATAAAATTCCTGATATTTATTCAGTACCGAAAGAAGTGGCTATTCATTTTTTAGAAACACTGAATGACAACCTTGCTATATTCCGATCAAAAGCAGTAGGGGAACCACCTTTGATGTATGGTATAGGAACTTATTTTGCTTTGCGTAATGCTATAAAAGCGTTTAACCCTAAAGCTGATATTGGATTTTCTGCGCCAATGACGCCAGAAAAAATATTGATGGGTTTGTATGGCTCTTGAACTTTTTAATCATTACATGATCGATACAAAAAAAATATATAGTGAGCGTTGCTGGGTAGAAGGAAAACTTCAACCGGCAACTGTGTGTTTTAAAAATGGTATCATCACAGCAATTCATTTTACAAAATTAATGGATGCAGAAGATGTTGGAAATGCAGTTTTAATGCCCGGCGTAATTGATGCGCATGTGCATATTAATGAACCCGGCAGAACGGAGTGGGAAGGCTTTGATACCGCCACCCAGGCCGCCGCAGCAGGTGGCATTACCACCATTATAGACATGCCGTTAAATGCAAGCCCGGTTACAACAACAGTAAAAGCATTCAACGAAAAACTGGAAGCCAGCAAAAATAAGCTGAATATAAATGTTGGTTTTTATGGAGGCCTGGTTCCCGGTAATAAAAATGAACTGGAAGCATTGATGCAGTCTGGCGTACTCGGCATAAAATGTTTTCTTACCCATTCAGGCATTGATGAATTTCCAAACGTTAGTGAAAAAGAGATAGACGAAGCCATGCCCATTATTGCAAAATATAAACTCCCGTTATTGGCGCATTGTGAAATTTATGAAGAAGCTGTTGAAAATAATTTAGCAAAATATCCAACTAATTACCGGGCGTATTTGGCAAGCCGCCCGAAAAAATGGGAGAATGATGCTATTCATTTAATGATAAAACTTTGCCGTAAAAATAAATGTGCTGTGCATATTGTGCATGTATCATCGGCGGAAGCATTACCTGTTATTGCGGCTGCAAAAGCAGAAGGGTTACCGCTTACAGCAGAAACCTGTCCGCATTATTTTTATTTTAATGCAGAAACTATTCCTGATAAAAATACATTGTATAAATGTGCGCCACCGGTAAGGGAGAAAAAAAATAACGAATTGCTGAAACAGGCTTTGGCAAATAGTGTATTGGATTTTATTACCACCGACCATTCGCCTGCGCCACCTGATATAAAAGAAATAGAATCAGGAAATTTACAAAAGGCATGGGGAGGTATAGCCGGATTGCAATTTTTATTATCAGCAAGTTGGGCGGCATTAAAACAGGAAATTACTTTAGAAAAATTTATTCCTTTGCTTACGGAACATCCGGCTGCTTTTTTAAAAATAGAAAACCGAAAAGGTAAAATAAAAACCGGCCATGATGCAGATTTTGTAATTTGGATACCAGAAGAAGAATTTAAAATAAATCAGGAGGATATTTTACACCGGCATAAATTAAGTCCATACAGCGGGCAGCAATTATGGGGCAAGGTTCAGCAAACAATTGTAAATGGAACAACCATTTATACTATGGGTACAATTGTTGAAAAAAATAAAGGGAATGGCAAAATAATTTTAAGGAATAATAAACTTTAAATAATAATGCCCTACAGCTCCTCCTTTTGGGAGGATTCAAATGGGCTATAAAAACGCAGGGCAATGGCTGTTGAAAAAGCAAAAGAAATAAATAAAATATCACCTGAGTTTACGCAATTGACAGATTTAGCCGCAGAAAAATTAGGTGGAAAAATTTTGTATTGTACCGATGATTTTTTTGCAGAGAAAGAAAATCTGATTAAGCAGGGAAGAGGGATTTTTATGGCAGATAAATATACCGACCGGGGCAAATGGATGGATGGTTGGGAAAGCCGCCGCAAGCGCACATCAGGCCACGACTGGGCTGTAGTACAATTGGCAGCTTCGGGAAAGATTAGGGGATTTGATATTGATACTAATTTTTTCCTCGGCAATCATCCGCCGCAGGCATCTATAGAAGCAGCTATTGTTCGGGATGCTTCCGGTATTACTGATTGGGAAAATGCTGTAGTAAACTGGAAAGAGATTTTGCCTGTATCAGATTTAGATGCCGGCAGCCAGAACTTTTTTGAATGCAGTGATGAAGAAATATTTACCCACATCCGCCTGCATATTTATCCCGATGGTGGCGTAGCAAGATTAAGAGTGTATGGAGAAGTATTTAAAGATTGGGACATGGTAAACACAGAAGAAATAATTGATCTTGCATCGGCCTTAAATGGTGCAAAAGCGATTGCCTGCAATGACATGTTTTTTAGTGATATGAGCAATTTAATAATGCCAAACCGTGGCACCGATATGGGTGATGGTTGGGAAACAAAACGCAACCGTACGCCCAATAACAGGGATTGGGTGATAGTAAAATTAGCCACGCCGGGAAGCATTGAACGCATTGTAGTTGACACGGTTCATTTTAAAGGAAACTATCCTGATAGCTGCTCTATTGAAGGGTGTATGAGCAGTGATGATGACCTGGTGTTAAATGATAAACAAGAATGGAAAACCATTTTGACTGCTCAAAAATTAAGTGCAGATAATGAGCAGGAATTTAAAAAAGAAATTATTAATAAATCTATCTGCTCACATATCAGGTTAAATATTTTCCCTGACGGAGGCATCAGCAGGCTACGTATATTCGGCAAGAAAAAGCATCATTATGATTGAAATAATTTTACTTTCGGTGCTGGTAATTATTCTGATCATGCTGGTGGTTATAACGTATTTTATGCGTTCCGTAAAAGATGAACATGCATTAGAAGAAGACAGCAATGAAACAGCAGAATATGAAAAAAAATCGGAGCAGCTTTCCGGCTCACAAACGTTTATCTATTCAGCTATTGTATTAACTGCGGTGTGTATTGTTATTGCGCTCTATTTTATTTTAAAAGGCACCATTTGGGAAGGCCACTTAATGGAGTGGATGAATATTGTGGTAAGGCTCATGCACATTACATTTGGTATTGCATGGATTGGTGCTTCGTTTTATTTTGTTTTTTTAGAAAATGCTTTAAACAGAACGAAGGATGTAAGAGATGAACTGGCCGGAAACCTGTGGGCAATTCATGGCGGCGGATTTTATTATTTAGAAAAATATAAAGTTGCCCCAAAAACAATTCCTAAACATTTGCATTGGTTTAAATATGAAGCTTATTTTACCTGGCTCTCCGGTTTCTGCCTGCTGTTTGTAGTGTATTATTTTAATGCTTCTGCAATAATGATTGATAAGAATGTGGCAGATATTACGCCTCTCACTGCCATAGGAATTGGGCTTGGTTCTTTTATTATAGCCTGGATAATTTACGATCTGCTTTGCAAAACTGCCCTGGTAAAAAAAGGCTTTTGGTTTGCCATCACCGGGTTTATAATATCCGTAGGTTTTGCCTGGTTTTATAGCCGTGTATTTAGCGGGCGTGCCGCCTATATTCATTTCGGTGCTATGATAGGAACGATCATGGCGGCCAATGTTTTTTTTGTAATTATCCCGGCACAGAAAGCCATGGTAAAAGCCGCCAGGGAAAGCAGGCCACTTGATCCGCAATTGGGTAAAAATGCCGGGCTGCGTTCTTTACACAATAATTATTTTACCCTGCCCGTGTTGTTTGTAATGATCAGCAATCATTTTCCCAGCACTTTTGCCAATGATTATCCCTGGCTTATTTTAGCGATTATTTCTTTAGGCGCAGCAGGCGTAAAACACTATCTTAACCTGAGAGAAAAAGGGCAACTAACGGTATGGGTTATGCCTGTTTCTGTTTTAATCTTATTATCGGCCGCTTATCTTACGGCACCAGAAAAACCAGGAGCATGTAAAGGCAATGTAAGCTTCAGCGAGGTAAATGAAATTGTGCAAAAGCGTTGTATCAGCTGTCATTCAGCTAAACCTACAGACGATGTATATGCTGCACCACCCAATGGAGTTATGTATGATACGCCGGATGATATTGTAAAACTGAAAGATAAAATAATGCAAAGAGTGGTGATAACTAAAACAATGCCGCAGAATAATAAAACCAATATCACCCAGAAAGAAAGAGATTTAATCAGATGCTGGATAGAACAGGGTGCAGGGACAAAATAGTTTAAGAGGTTTAAGAGGTTTAAAAGGTTCAAGAAGTTTAAGAGGTTTAAAAGTTTAAAATGTTTTTTATGACATTAACAGATTTAAATAAATTACCTAAAACAGAAGCTACAAATATTTTGCAGCCCTGTTGTGGGTCTGCCCAATGGCTAAACCTGTTAATGGATAAATTCCCTTTTACAGATGAAAAAGATTTAGTAGCAAAGGCAGAAATAGTATGGTACAATGAATGCAGTGAATCGGATTGGCTGCTGGCATTTACTCATCATCCAAAAATCGGGAATAACAAAGACTTTGCAGAAAAATTTGCGGCAACACAACACCTGGCTGCTGATGAACAGGCTGCTGTAAATACTGCTTCGCAGGATATTGTGGAACAACTGGCAAAAGCAAATGAAGCTTACGAAAAGAAATTTGGTTTCATCTTTATTGTGTGTGCTACCGGTAAATCGGCCAGCGAAATGCTGCGGTTAATGCAGGATAGAACAGCCAACAGCTACAGCGAAGAATTGCATATTGCCATGGGTGAGCAGCATAAAATTACCATCCTGCGTTTTAAAAAATTATTTGATGGCGATAGTTGGCAAACGCTTGCTGCAAGCCAGTTGACAACACATGTGCTGGATACTTCATTGGGCAAACCGGGTAAAAATATTACTGTATAATTAAAGCATTTGATTGATGGCGTCTGGCAGTCAATAGCACAAGGCATA
>JANLQE010000318.1:0-15627 GCA_031367625.1 Bacteroidota bacterium | reverse complement strand
AAGTTTCAGCTGTTCGTTGTCCTTGTTTGAGGGCTGCTGATCCTCCGCTTCCACGTTCGTCAGCAGCGAGAGTTGCGTCAGGAAATCCTCCACTGTCGGAAATGTCAGCGCAAACGCTGCAAGCTGCTCCAAGTCCTCAAGCCGGTTTTCGTAATTCGAAAAATTCAATACTCTATAGGATTTATGAAATCAAAAATAAAAATCATTAATATCTTCTGTAATAATTGCAGCGCATTTATAGTTTTGTGCTGCATAATATTCTATGCCATCTTTAAAATCATTTACTTTTTTATTTTTAAGTGCATTCAGCACAACTTCCCGTCCTGCTTCAACTATTACACAGCAGTTCAATTTTTTGTAAGCCGGGATACACTTATATTGTTTTTGTCTGCATATTCTTTGGCTCTTTCTATAACGGATTTATTAAAGATTAAAGTGATTTTTGCGTCCATAATATATTATTTACGACAATGATAAAAATTTTATACGTACAATAAAATTTTTACGTTTTTATTTCTGTGAAAATAATTTCGTGCTTTTCCAGTTCTTTTAAAACGGGTTCATATATTTCTTTTTTTGTAGGGATATGGAGGCCGGTAAGTTTTATGGTGCCGTCTAAAATTAGTTTGGCAGCAATGCCCAATGGCAGGCCAACAGTTTTTGCCATGGCGGTTCTGAGGCTATCTTTTCCTTTTACAATTAAACTGCTTTTAATGGTTTTTGTAATACCATTCAATAAATATTCAAATTCGTGGAGCATCACAATCATGTCTTTGTCTGCAGGCTGCATGGCCAATTTTGTTTCTGCTAAAAACTGCAGAATATCCGCTGCCGTTTTTGCATCAGCAGGCACCGGTGTATCTTCAAATAAACCCAGGAAATGCAGCAATGATTTATTCTCCTCATTTACAAAAGAAAGTACAGGGGCCGACCATTTTGCAAAAGTTAATCCTGTTGTATCTACTGCTGTTGTATCATTGGTAAGCCCGGCATGTACCACCGCATCCCAGCCTTTAAAAAATGCCGGGTACCGTAAAGTGGTTCTTAAAAAAGTAGCAGCACCCGGCAATTTATAAACAGGAATATAACTGAGTGAATCACGGTTAGGGTAAAACGCTAATTCAGCTAATCCATCTACCGTTACAATATTGGCACTATCAAACAGGTTGATGTACGCTATTTTTTTTATTTCATTATTTATTTTGTACTCGGCGCCCGAAGTACCAGCCATTACTATATTCCGGGGGTTCCAGCTTATTTTATAATGCCAGGGATTGTCATCACTTTCCGGCGCAACCAGGCCGCCACAATGGCTTTTAAAAGAAACCACTTCACCACCCTGTTCCTTTATGCTGTCAATAATTTTTATGGCACTCATGTGATCAATGCCAGGGTCGAGCCCCATTTCACATAAAAAAAATAATTTACGGTTGTTTATTTCGTCCTGCAGGCTTTTCATTTTATCATCTAAGTACGAAGCCGTTAATAAATGTTTCCTGTATTCTACACAATCTTTTGCCACTAAAAAATGCAGGGTTGGCGGCATCATAGAAATAACAATGTGTGCCCTCTCAATAAGTTTACCACGCTTTTCATCATTGGTAATATCCAGCTCCACAGCTTCGGCAAAAACAGAATTATTTGTTTTGGAAAGTATGTGTGCTTTATCGGTATCTGCAATAATAAATTTCCAGTTATTTTTTTCAGTTTCGCTAATTAAATAATCTATTAAAACAGTTGCCGATTTGCCGGCGCCAAATAAGAGAATTGTTTTCACAAGTTTTTATTTTTGGCAAGTTATAGGTTTCATACAAAGGCACAAAGAATTAAAAAGCCGGTGTTGCTGCATCATTAAGGCTGATCCATTGGAAGGTATAGCTGCGGTACAATTAATGCTAAAACAGCAACAACAATGATGAACACCCGCGACACATCACGGGCAGGGATTACTGGGCAAGATGCTTAATAAAGGCTACAATGCCGGTAACAAAAAATACTTCTTTACAGCCAATAAAAAATTGTGTAAAACTTGGCAATAAAAGGCTGAATTACGATGCGGAAAAGCCGGTAAAAAACGCTACTTTCGCAGCCTATAAAATTATATGGAAAATAACGAACAGAATAACGGAGAATTACCTGAAAGTAACCTCAATAACCGGGGCAAAATTATTCCGGTAAATATTGAAGAACAAATGAAGAGTTCTTACATTGATTACTCCATGAGTGTAATTGTAGGAAGGGCACTGCCGGATGTTAGGGATGGTTTTAAACCAGTGCACCGCAGGGTGTTGTTTGGTATGATAGAACTGGCAAATTACAGCAACAGGCCTTATAAAAAATCGGCCCGTATTGTGGGTGAAGTAATGGGTAAATATCATCCGCATGGGGATGCATCTATCTATTTTACCATGGTGCGTATGGCGCAGGATTGGGCCATGCGATATACCCTTATTGACGGGCAGGGTAATTTTGGCAGCCAGGATGGAGACCCGCCGGCTGCTATGCGTTACACGGAAGTGCGTATGGAGAAATTTGCCGAGGCAATGATTGAGGATATTGATAAAGACACAGTGGATTATCAATTGAACTTTGATGATTCTTTGAAAGAACCAACGGTACTGCCTACACGCATTCCGCAGTTGCTGGTAAACGGTAGCAGTGGTATAGCCGTAGGTATGGCCACTAACATGATGCCGCACAACCTGAGTGAAGTAATTGATGGCTGTATTGCTTACGTTGATAATAAAGAAATTGATATTGAGGAACTGATAAAGTTTGTAAAAGCGCCGGATTTCCCCACAGGCGGTACCATTTACGGTTATGAAGGCGTAAAAGCCGCATTGCTTACCGGCCGTGGAAGAGTGGTTTTAAGAGGAAAAACCAATATTGAAACAGACGCAAAAGGAAGAGAGAAAATCATCATCACCGAAATACCTTACCAGGTAAACAGAGATACACTTACCCAAAAAATAGGAGAGCTTATCAATGATAAAATTATTGAAGGCATCAGCGATGTAAATAATGAAAGCAACAATAAGGAAGGAACAAGGATTGTAATAGAACTAAAAAAAGATGTAGTTGCCCAGGTTATTATAAATCAATTGTACAAACATTCTGAGCTGCAAACTTCTTTCGGCATAAACAATGTAGCGCTGGTAAAAGGAAGGCCACGTATTTTAAATGTAAAGGATCTGATATCAGAATTTATTGAATTCAGGCATGAAGTATTAGTGCGCCGTACAAAGTATGAATTGCGCAAAGCAGAAGAAAGGGCACATATTTTAGAAGGATATATTATTGCACTGGATAACCTTGATGCGGTAATAAAACTCATCAGGGAAAGCAGCACCCCAAATATTGCACAGGATGGGTTGATGACCAGTTTCGGCATGAGCGAAATACAATCCAAAGCCGTGCTGGAACTGCGTTTGCAGCGCCTTACCGGTATGGAGATAGATAAGATAAGGGAAGAACATGCCGAGATAATGAAACTGATAGAAAGACTTAAAGAAATACTGGCAAACGAAAGCCTGCGTTTTGATATTATTAAAACAGAATTGCTTGAAGTAAAAGCAAAATTTGGTGATGCCCGCAAATCGGAAATAGTATATGCAGATGATGAAATGAATATGCTGGATCTTATAGAAGAAGAAGATGTGGTGGTTACTATTTCCAATTTAGGTTATATAAAAAGAACTTCGGCTAATGATTACCGTCAGCAGCGCCGTGGTGGCCGTGGCGCCAAGGGCAGCAGTACCCGTCAGGAAGATTTTATAGAGCATTTATTTGTTGCAAGTACGCATCATACTTTAATGTTCTTTACAGAAAAAGGAAGATGCTTCTGGCTTAAAGTTTACCAGATACCAGAAGGAGACCGCACCAGCAAAGGACGTGCATTGCAGAACATGATACAGATTCCGCCCGATGATAAAGTGAGGGCAATTATAGATGTAAGAAATTTTGATGATGAAGAATATGTAAACAACCACTATATAATGTTGTGTACAAAAAATGGCATCATCAATAAATCAAAACTGAAAGATTTCAGCCGTCCACGGCAGAATGGTATTAATGCCATTAATATTTTAGATGGAGATCAGTTAATAGCCGCAAGAATGACCGATGGTAATTGCGAAATTATGATGGCTGTAAAAAGCGGCCGTGCCATCCGTTTTCCGGAAAGCAAAGTACGCAGCACAGGCCGTGGTGGCATTGGCGTTGCCGGTATTGAAGTAGATGAAACAAACGATGCTGTGGTAGGAATGATTTGTGTAAATAAAGAAGATAAAACCAAAACCGTATTGGTAGTCAGCGAAAAAGGTTTTGGTAAACGTACCTTTCTGGACGATCCCGAAACCGGCGAAGCAAACTACCGCATTACCAACCGTGGCGGCAAAGGAGTAAAAACAATTAAGGTAACCGATAAAACCGGAGGCCTGGTAGGTTTACTGGATGTTACGGAGAAGGAAGATCTGATGATCACCTGCGTATCGGGCGTTACCATACGCATGGCTGTAAATAAAATAAGCGAGCAAAGCCGTGCTACGCAGGGCGTACGTTTGATAAAAGTAGATGAAGGCGATTCTATAGCTGCCATTACACAATTAGATGAAAAAGAAGAAGAGCTGGAAGAAGTGATAGCACATATAGAAGATGCGGCATTGCAGGCTGATGCAGCAATTATTGATTCTATAAAAGAAGAAGAAGATACTGCTGACGAAAAGGAGCAGAAAAAAAACGATGATGCAGAAGAAACAGAATGATAATTTTACTTCTCAATAAAATTAAAAATGGCCATCCGCAGGGAGGCCATTTTTTTACATTTTAAGAGATATTTATTAAGAGCATATTTTTTTAATTATGGTAAATCGTGGTAATTTTTTATACAGCCCTTAACTATTTTTGATACTTTAAGCCCGGGTTAATGCCTATTTTTGGAGATATGAAGAAAATAATAACCGTGTTTTGTTTTTCATTATTTGCTACTGCTGCATTTTGCCAGGCTATTCCAAAAATGAAGATTACTGATGTAGAAAAATATATAACTGCTTCCGGAGATGATGTATTAGTCATCAGTTTTTGGGCCACATTTTGTAAATCCTGTGTGGCAGAAATTCCTTCATTTATCAGCATTACCAATAAATATAAAAGCAGCCACGTAAAATTGTTACTGGTAAGCCTTGATCTGCCATCTTATTATCCTGCAAAAATTGCGGCCTTTGCAAACAAGCATCATTTTAATACCAATATTGCCTGGCTTAATGAAACCAATGCAGATTATTTTTGCCCCAGGATAGATAGCAGTTGGAGCGGCTCTATCCCGGCCACATTAATTATAAATACCAAAACAGGTTACCGTAAATTTTTTGAAGATGAAATAAAAGCATCGCAATTTGAAAAAGAATTGGATAAAGCTATCATTGGCAAAACGGTATCTTCATCTGATCATTCCATTGATAGTTAAGCGCCCGAATAAAATGCCGAATCGGGGGATTGTTAGGAATGGAGTAAACTTATTTACAAATAATAAATTGGTTATAATAGAACTAAGATTGCTTCACTGCGTTCGCAATGACGAAAACAAAGATGCGTTAGCAATCACTGGAAATAAAATATAGAAAAGTTCACCTCCTTCATAATTATTTTCCTACTTCAATCTTTCCACCATATTCATCACTTCTTTTTCCAATGCCTTTTTATAATCAGATAATTTTTGAGAAAGGTTGTCATCACTTACAGCAATTATTTGAGCAGCTAATATCCCGGCATTTTTTGCGCCGTTAAGTGCAACAGTGGCAACAGGTACGCCGCCGGGCATTTGCAAAATAGACAGAAGAGAATCCCATCCATCAATGGAGTTGGGCGATTTTACCGGCACTCCAATAACGGGTAAAATTGTATAGGCTGCTACCATGCCCGGTAAATGTGCAGCGCCGCCTGCGCCTGCAATAATTACTTTTAAACCTCTTGCTTTTGCGCCCAGGGCGTAAGTACGCATACGGTCTGGCGTACGATGTGCAGATACGATGCTGAGTTCGTACGGCACTTCAAATTGTTTTAAAATTTCTGCAGCAGCCTGCATTACTTCAAGATCGCTTTGGCTGCCCATTATAATACCAACAAGAGGATTCATTAATTTTTTTTACAAATAAAAGCTAAAATACACAAATCGTTTTTTATAAGTTGTATGCCAATAATGAACGGGTATAGTTTTATATTTATTAAGTCCCGTTATTTATTCAAACTATAAACAGACCGTTTATATATAAATTCATTAATGGGTAGCAAAACTACTTAACTTTAACGGCTATATTAATCAATTAAGTGATAATGGTATATAATTTTAAAGGGGTAAAATATTGCCTGCAGATTATAATCTTTTTATTTTTTTTTAGCGGATGCAGCAGTAAAAAAGATGTTTCAAAAGTCACAAAAGTAAATCCACCAACTATAGTAGATATTATCATTGCCCAACAGCAACCTGTATCTGATATTGTAGAAGCCAACGGAACGGTAGTGGCAAACGAATACCTGGAAATTCATCCGGAAGTAAGTGGCCGCCTCATTTATCTGAATATTGCAGAAGGCAGCCCGGTTGCAAAAGGCACCGTACTTGCAAAAATAAATGATGCAGATCTTAGAGCGCAGGTTGGTAAAAGCCAGGTACAATTACAACTTGCACAAACAACTGTTGGCAGATATAAGCAACTGATTGATGTAGGCGGCATTAACCAAAGCGATTATGACCTGGCAGTAAACCAGGTAAGCGGATACCGGGCAGATATAGCATACACCCAGGCCTTGATTAATAAAACAGTTATCCGGGCGCCCTTTAGTGGTGTTGCAGGTTTGCGGCAGGTAAGCCCTGGCGCTTATGTTACTCCGGCCACAGTGCTTGCTACGCTTCAACAAACTGCGCAGGTGAAATTAGATTTTACCCTGCCGGAAACATATAGTAAAATGGTAAAAAAGGGAGATGTTATAGATGTAGAACTGGACGCTGCTACCCAAAAAAAAGGCAGGGCAAGAATTATAGCTATTGAGCCAGGTGCCAATACCGATACCCGCAATTTAAAAATACGGGCAAATCTTATTGCCGAAAATGTGAACCCCGGTGCTTTTGTTAAAGTGTTCATAGAAGCAGGTAAAAATAAATCTGCCATACAGGTGCCCACAAATTGTCTTATTCCTAATGATCAGAATAACCAGGTAATTGTAGTTAAAAATGGTATGGCTGATTTTGTAAATGTAACTACCGGTATTCGCCAGGCCAATATGGTAGAAATTATAAAGGGGTTAAATGCTGGTGATTCTGTAGTGGTAACAGGTGTATTGTTTGCAAGGCCAAAAAGTAAATTGCATGTGCGGAGCGTAAAGAAAATAAATGAACTGGAAGCCGCTGATTCTACTGCAAATTAATTCTTCTCTAAAGAAGAGAGAGAGTAATAAGGTTAGTTGTAAGTTAATGAACCAATATACAAGAGTGCCCTTCGTTCCTCAGGATAAACTTGCCAATGAAGCCGAGAGCTGTACTAAAGCCACGCTTAAAAAAAATAATAGTTTAATAAATGAACATTTCTGAAATTTCTTTAAAGCGCCCGGTATTAGCCACTGTACTTAACCTGATGATTATTTTGTTCGGAGTAGTTGGTTATACGTTCTTAGCCATTAGGGATTACCCTGCCATTGACCCCGCCGTGGTAACTGTAAATACTTCTTACACGGGCGCTAATCCTGATATTATTGAAAGCCAGATTACGGAGCCTTTAGAGAAACAGGTGAATGGAATTCCGGGTATTAAAACTATTACTTCATCCAGTTCGCTTGGCAGCAGTAATATAACAGTAGAGTTTGAACTCGGTGTGGACCTGGAGGCGGCCACAAGCGATGTAAGAGATAAAGTGGGGCAGGCCAGCCGTTCATTACCGCAGGATATTGATGCACCGCCGGTGGTTACAAAAGCCGATGCCAACAGCGATTTTATTTTGATACTGGCAGTACAAAGCCGTACCAAAGGCTTGCTGGAACTGAGTGATTATGCGGAGAATGTGCTGCAGCAGCAGTTTCAAACCATTAACCAGGTAAGTTCTGTAAATATTTTTGGGCAAAAAAAATATGCCATGCGTCTGTGGCTAAACCCCGATAAGATGAATGCTTTTGGTGTTTCCTTTACCGATATCAGAACTTCATTAAATAAAGAAAATATTGATTTGCCACCCGGCAAAATTTACGGCAACAATACAGAGCTTACTATTAAAACAGTCGGCAGGCTTACATCAGAAAAACAATTCCGTGATTTAATTATTAAAGAAGGGCCTACCGGCATTGTACGGCTAAGCGATGTGGCAAGGGTAGAAATAGGACCGGAAACACTTGAGCAAAGCTGGAAATACAATGGCGTAAATGCAGTAGGGCTGGTAATTATACCACAGCCCGGTGCTAACAATATCCAGATTGCTAAAGACTTTTACAAAAAATTAGAGGGTATTAAAAAAAATAATAAGTCTGATGTAGAATTGAATGTGCTGCTTGATAATACAGAAAACATTCGTAAATCCATCAGCGAAGTAGAAGAGACTTTGATGATATCTTTTGGATTTGTGGTGCTGGTAATTTTTGCTTTTTTCAGAGATTGGTTAATTGCTATCAGGCCTTTGATAGATATACCTATTTCGTTGGTAGCCACCTTTTTTATTATGTACATTTCCGGCTTCTCTATAAACATACTTACCCTACTGGGCATTGTGCTGGCCACGGGTTTGGTGGTAGATGACGGTATTGTGGTAACAGAAAATATATTTAGAAAACTGGAAGCTGGCCTGCCCATAAAAAAAGCAGCAATAGAAGGAAGTAAAGAAATATTCTTTGCAGTAATATCTACCTCGGTTACCCTGGCTATTGTGTTTTTGCCTGTGATATTTTTGAAGGGTTTTATCGGCAGGTTGTTCAGGGAGTTTGGTGTTACGCTTGCCGCCGCAGTATTAATTTCTGCATTTGTATCCTTAACTATTACCCCTGTTTTAAATGTGGTGCTTAACCGTAAAAAAGCGGGGCATGGTAAGTTTTATATGAAGACAGAGCCGTTCTTTACCTGGATGGAAAATGGCTACCAGCGGTTATTAAAAAACTTTCTGAAAGTGAGGTGGATGGCCTGGGTGATCATTGCAATATGTGCGGTGATTATCGGCATTATTATTAATTCACTGCAAAGCGAAATTGCACCCATGGAAGACAGGAGCAATATCCGTTTCACGGCATCAGGACCGGAGGGTACAAGCTTTAGCAAGATGTCAAAAATTTCGGATGATATTACAAACTACTTATATGATTCGGTGCCGGAAAGAGACTTTGTTTTTGTAAGAACACCTACCGGCGCCATCAACAGTTCACAACCAAGGTTGGCATTGGTGCCTGTAAACGAAAGAGTAAGAACGCAGAGCCAGATAGCCAATGATCTAAATACCAAATTAAGCCGCTTTAATGATGCAAAAATTTTTGCCATACAGGAACAAACCATAGCCGTAGGCGGTGGCTCCAGGGGCAGCCTGCCAGTGCAGTACGTTTTGCAAAACCAGGATATTGGAAAACTAAAAGAAATTATTCCAAAATTTTTAGAAGAAGCCAAAAAAGATAAAACATTTTCTAATGTAGATGTAAACCTAAAATTTAATAAACCGGAAATAAATTTAACGGTGGACAGGATGAAAGTAAAAGATATGGGCCTTTCATCACAGGATGTAGTATCTGCAATCCAATCTGCTTTCAGTGGCGGAAGGCTGGCCTATTTTTTAAAAGACGGGCATCAGTATTCTGTGATAGCACAGGTAGAACGCACCGAAAGAAATAAGCCGGATGATATTTCCCGGCTATATGTAAGAAATGATAAAGGCCAGAGCATTCCATTAAGTGCCGTAGTGCATTTGGAAGAAAGCAGCAGCCCGCCTTCTTTATTTCACTTTAACCGGTACAAAGCAGCCACTATTTCTGCCTCGCTTGCAGAAGGTAAAACAGTAGGTGATGGCATTAAAGCAATGGATGCCATTGGTAAAAAATTATTAGACGAAACTTACCAGACTGCACTAAGCGGCCCATCACGGGATTATGCCGAAAGCTCTTCCAATATTGCCTTCGCATTTGGCCTGGCACTAATTTTAATTTACCTGGTACTGGCGGCACAATTTGAAAGTTTTATAGACCCACTGATTATCATGTTTACCGTGCCATTAGCATTGGCAGGTGCGTTATTGAGTTTATTTATTTTTGGACAAACGCTGAATATTTTTTCTGAAATAGGCATGATCATGCTCATAGGCTTAGTAACGAAAAACGGAATTTTAATTGTGGAGTTTGCCAATAAAAAAAGAGAATCGGGCTTATCAAAAGTGGATGCAGTTTTACAGGCATCCGGCCAGCGCCTGCGCCCTATTTTAATGACGAGCCTGGCTACATCTTTTGGTGCATTGCCCATTGCATTAAGCCTGGGGGCAGCATCTACCAGCCGTGTACCATTGGGTATTGTAGTGGTGGGCGGGTTATTATTTTCTTTGGTATTAACCTTGTTTGTAATTCCGGCGGTATATACTTTTTTATCTGGCAAACATAAGCATGAAGCAAAAAAAATAGAGATCACAGAATGAGGGGTAATTGATAAAAACAAAAGAAAACCTATGCGTTTATTTCACGCAAAGATCGCTACGGTGCAAAGACGCAATTAAAAGTTTTAGCAAGAGGAGTTAGCCGTATTAAAAAGCTTTGTGTCCTTAGCCCTTTGCATTCTTTGCGTGAAACAAAAAATTTTTTGCGCCTTTGCATTCTTAGCGTGAAACAAAATAAATTATTGTTAATGAAAAGAATATTTTTTTTACTTACCGGGTTGTTGTTTTTTTCTTTGCTTGCACAGGCACAGGGAGTGCTGCGGCTAACCGATGCCGTTAATATTGCTTTGAAGAACAGCCTGGATATTCAACTGGCAAAAAACAGGATAGAAGCAGACAGCATTAAAAATAATATTGGTATTGCAGGCGGGCTGCCATTGGTAACAGCAAATATTAACGACAATGAACAGATCACCAGCGTAAACCAAAAATTAAATACCGGTACTTCTATTCAAAGAAATAATGCAGCAGCTAATAATTTAAACTCCAATATTACGGGTAGCATCCTGTTGTATAATGGTGGCAGGGTAATAGCCACTAAAAAAAGATTAGGGCAATTGCAATTACAGAGCCAGCAGCAGCTTATGGCTCAAATACAAAATATTTTGGCCGATGTAATGATTGGCTATTATGATATTGTGCGCCAGCAGAATTATATTAAAACAATTGAGCTGTCTATTGATGCATCAAACAAACAATTAGAGATTGTAAAAATCCGCCAGCAGGCAGGGCTTGCAAATAATGCAGACCTGTTTCAGGCACAGATTGATTTAAATAATTTGCAGCAGGCAAAACTTGCCCAGCAGTTGGCGATAGACCAGGCAAAAACAGAATTGCTGCGCTTACTCACTTTAAAATCAGATTCATCAATATCAATAGAAGACACAATTATAGTAGATAAAAAACTGGCACTGCAAACTGTATTAGAAGGTCTTAATAATAATGCTGCGATAGCCGCTACAGATTATCAGATAAAAATAAATGAACTGATTGTAAAAGAAACTTCGGCATTAAGGTATCCATCTGTAAGAGCTACCACCGGCTACAGTTTCAGCCGCAACCAGGCAGCGGCAGGGCAATTATTATTAAATCAGAATTATGGGCCTACTATTGGCTTTTCTGTTGGCATTCCCATTTACAATGGCTCTGTTTACCGGCGGCAAAAACAAGCTGCACAGATTGACGTACGCAATGCAGGTTTGCAAAAACAAACATTAATCAGGGACTATAGCGCACAGGCTGTAAAGCAATACCAGTCTTATTCTACTACCATCAGCCAGTTAGATACGGCGGTAGAAAATTATAAACTCTCTGCTAAGTTGCTGGAGCTTGCACTGTTCCGTTTTCAGTTAAGGCAGGCCACAATTGTAGAGGTAAAAAATGCGCAGCAAAGTTTTGAAGCATCCGGCTTTAGGTTGGTTAATTTAAATTTTGCAGCAAAAGCTGCCGAGATAGCATTAAAGCGGCTGGCCAATAGCTTATAAAAGTTTAAAATGTTCAAGAGGTTCCAAAAAGTTTAAAAGGTTATTGAACTTCTTAACCTTTTAAACTTCTTAAACCTCTGAAACAACTTTAAGTGTATGTTTTATTTGATTTGCCTTGTGTATCAACTCCTGTTTTTCATTGCTGAGGATAGTTACATGCCCCATTTTTCTGCCGGGTTTTGTTTGGTTTTTTCCATAGATATGCACAAACACATTATCCATGGCCAGCACTTCCGCCAGGCCCTGGTAATAAGCCGGTCCGCTATGATTATTTTCGCCAATAATATTTACAATAGCAGCAGGTAAAATATGTTCGGTATTGCCAAGTGGATACTGGAGCATAATGCGCCACAACATATCAAACTGGCTGCTGTAGCAGGCTTCAATGGTATGGTGGCCACTGTTATGTACCCTGGGAGCCGTTTCATTTACAAAAACATTATCATCAATATCTACAAAAAGCTCTACTGCAAAAATGCCGGGGCTTTTAAGGTCTCTCACTACTTTTAATGCAATGGCTTCTGCTTTCCAGAATATTTTATCGGGTATATCGGCGGGTGCTACCTGGTGGCTCAGTAAATTTAATAAGGGATCAAAAACCATATCCACCGGCGGATAAATGGCGTTTTCTCCTTTATCATTTACAGCAATAATGATGGCTAATTCTTTTTTCAGAAAAATCATTTTTTCCAAAACTGCATGGGTATCAAAACCATTAATAATGTCTTCGGTTTTTTTAAGTAACTGTACTCCTTTACCATCATATCCGCCGGTGGCGAGTTTGTGTACGGCCGGTAAAAAAGCATGATGTTCTTTCAGTTCATTTATATTTTGCGTAACCACAAAATCGCTGGTTGGTATTTCATTGTCTTTATAAAATTGCTTTTGTAGTATTTTGTTTTTGATGATTTTTAAGGTAGCAGGTTTTGGGTAAATAGCTACGCCTTCCTGAGCTAATTTTTCCAATGCATCCTCATTTACACTTTCTATTTCAATGGTAATTGCATCCAGGTTTTTACCGAAATTATATACATCATCAAAATTGGTAATATCGCCTTTAATAAAATGATGGCAAAGATGTGCAGCCGGGCATTCCGCATCGTTTTCCATCACAAAGGTTTCTACCGGGTAATTGGCTGCTGCCTGCAATAACATACGTCCCAATTGTCCGCCGCCTAAAATGCCCACTTTTTTATTCACGAAATTTTATTTTTAAGGATTTAATAAACCGTAAACGGTTTGAGCAGCAAATATATAATGATGTGCCTTAACTACAGGCAGGTTTTTATTATCTTTGAGTAAGATGGTTCCTGATTATGCTCATAAAATATTTGGCGACAAGCGCATTAACTACTCTCTGTTGATGATTACGCTTGCTATGGATTCGGAAAGATGCTGATGTTTACTCAATAAAGATTTACTGCACAAGGGTACTTCGTTCCTCATGATAAACTGCCATCCGATAGTTATCGGATGAAGTGCACAAAGAATCCATTGCCAGGTTACAAAAAAAATAAAAATAATTTTATGAACACAAAAGCACAAGCACCTGCAAATACTGTAGAAGCTGCCAAAGATTTTCTTCCTTTGATGGGTACAGACTATGTAGAATTTTATGTAGGCAACGCTAAGCAGGCGGCGCATTTTTACAAAACCACTTTTGGTTTTCAATCTCTGGCTTATGCCGGCCCGGAAACCGGGATGAAAGATAAAGTGAGTTATGTGATACGCCAGAATAAACTCACGTTTGTGCTTACCACTCCGCTAAAGATGAATAATGAAATTGCTGATCACATTGAAAAACACGGCGATGGGGTAAAATTTTTAGCCTTAAAAGTTGATGATGCTGCAGATGCCTGGGAGCAAACTACTAAACGCGGTGGTAAAAGTTATTTAGCACCAGCAACGCTTAAAGATGATAACGGGCAAGTGGTAATAAGCGGCATACATACTTATGGCGAAACTGTGCATTTGTTTATTGAAAGAAAAAATTATACCGGTGTTTTTATGCCCGGCTTCCGGGAATGGAAATCTGCGTATAACCCCACCAGCACCGGGTTGCAGTACGTGGATCATTGTGTAGGAAATGTAGGCTGGAACCAGATGAACCCGTGGGTAAAATTTTATGAAGATGTAATGGGCTTTAAAAATATTCTCAGTTTTGATGACAATGATATCAGTACCGAATACTCTGCGCTGATGAGTAAAGTGATGAGTAACGGTAATGGTTACGTGAAGTTTCCGATAAACGAACCGGCAGAGGGAAAAAAGAAAAGCCAGGTAGAAGAATATTTAGATTTTTACAATGGCGAAGGTGTGCAACATGTGGCCATTGCTACCAATAATATTGTAGAAACAGTTACAGATTTGCAAAGCCGGGGAGTGGAATTTTTAAAAATTCCGGCAAGTTATTATGTAGATATATTAGACAGGGTGGGCAAAATTGATGAAGATTTACAACCACTAAGTGAGCTGGGTATTTTGATAGATAATGATGAAGAAGGTTATTTGCTGCAGATTTTCAGCAAGCCCTTACAGGACAGGCCTACATTATTTTTTGAAATTATCCAGCGCAAAGGCGCCAAAAGCTTTGGCAAAGGAAATTTTAAAGCCTTGTTTGAAGCATTGGAGAGAGAACAGGATGCCAGGGGGAATTTGTAAGGATAGTTTAGGTGTTTAGAAAGTTTAGAAGTTTAGACCAAACACCCTAAACTCCTAAACCCTAAGTCCCTAAACCCTAAACCACTAAACCCCTAAACACTTAAACCCTAAACCACTAAACCCCTAAACACTTAAACCCTTAAACCCTAAACCACTAAACCCCTAAACACTTAAACCCTAACCCCTAAACCTACAAACGATGCTTTTTAACAACTCCCTTTTCAATATTTTTTATATTTTCACGTTGTAAGTAATTCAACCCCCAATTTTTTTTGATGAAAAAACCGGTTTTAAAATTTGTTAGCTTATTGTTTGCAGCTATGCTTGTAGTTGCAGCTTCTTTTTCGCAGAGCCCTTATGTGAATTATCAAAAAATTTCTTATAAAATTCCTGATGTATTGGGCCGCATGGAAGACTCTGTAAAAAAACAATTTGAAAAGCAGCATTTAACCTGGCCTCCGGAAGCAATGTATATCCGTTCTTTTAAATTTGACAGGCAAATGGAAGTGTGGGTAAAAGGAAATGCAAAAGAACAGTACAAACTTTTTAAAACATATAAAGTGTGTACACAAAGCGGCACCACCGGCCCCAAACGTGCAGAAGGCGATTATCAGGTACCAGAAGGATTTTATTACATAAACGAATTTAATCCCAACAGTAATTATCACTTGGCATTAGGGTTAAATTATCCCAATGCATCCGACAGAATTTTAAGCGATTCGCTGCGCCCCGGAAATGCTATTTACATTCACGGAAATTGTGTATCTACCGGTTGTATCCCCATCACTGATATGCCTATTGAAGAGTTGTATATCATTGCTTCAAAC
>JANLQE010000297.1:0-4661 GCA_031367625.1 Bacteroidota bacterium | reverse complement strand
TGCCTTTTTAAAATCCTGATCCGGTAACTTTGAATTTATTAAAGATTTTTTGATAAATAAACTAAATTCAACAGTAGCTCTGCCAACAAACGAGTGCATTTCTTTGTTGATTTTTTTCCAATCACTTCTATTGCTCATTCTTGCTTCAACCCAGTTACAAAAGCTATCCGGGGCCATTAAATACTTATCAAGATTTTTTAATTGATTGAACCCAAAATTATCTCCATGTATAGCCTGGTGCCCCAGCGCCCTGTTAACATATACCATTCCGGAATGGGAGCAATTAACCACTGTGTATGCCAGATCAGTAAAATATTCGGTTCCATAATCTGGCATGCCGCCATTCTGTATTAAAATTTCTCTTTTTACTATTCCGACAGACCATAACATTAGTGAGCCTAGTTTATAGTTGAAAAACAAATAAGGAAAATCTTCCGCAGAATAAATTTTTTCCTCATTATAATTGATTTCGTTGGATAAGCAGGAATTGATACCAACTTTTGCTCTCATCACTTTTGCAATTGCCGGAGAATAACAAAGTATTTCAGAGCCACCATAATAAACTCCATACCCTGGATATTTTACACTAAGATTATATAGTGTTTCGAGCATGTCGGGGTAAATGGGATCATCATCGGTAATCATTACTATAAATTCCCCTTTTGCTTTTGATAGACTGCTGTTAAAGCTCTTCACCATTCCCAGGTTTGCAGAATTGTGATAATAGAAAACCCGTGTATCTCCTGTTTTTTCTACAACAATGCGACCACTGGCTTCGGGGTCGTTGTCTGAAACGATAATCTCAAAATTTTTAAATGTTTGTGATAAAATACCCTTTAATTGTGTTTTTAAAAAATCAGGGCGCTTATAAGTACTCATGCAAAAACTTACCCATGGAAGATTTTCATTTTCAGGGGTTTTATTTTCTACATCCATTATTTTATCCTTTTTAAATATCCTCTGGGTGCCACACTGATTAAAATTTTGTTATCAATGGCGTAATCAATTTCAAAGTTGTTATTGTCTCTCAAAAACTCATCAACTGCCGTCATCGGATTGTTTCCTATATCCCAGGGTCTTTTTAAACCGGGTAAATAATCAGAAGGAAGATTTTCTACTATGGTATCAAAAACTACGATGTATGAATTTATAGAAACCAAAGGCGCATAAGCCTTTAACTCTTCTAACACATGTTGATGGGTGTGATTAGAATCCAGTACTACTAAAACGGTTTCTTTGCCCGCTGCTATTGCCTTTACTTTATTAATAATCTCCATATCTATGGCAGACCCTTCTATCATGTTAATTCGTTTAAACATGGAGTGGGCTTCAATTTCCGTCTTGTTATGACTGCGGATATCAATATCAACACCCAGCACTTCTCCCTTACCAATCAGCTCTAAAAGAGATGCATACAAAATTAAGGACCCACCATGTGCAATGCCTGTCTCGATAATTAAATCTGGCTTTATTTCCCATATAATTTCCTGCATGGCCATAATATCCTGTGGATATTGAATGACAGGACGGCCCATCCATAAAAAATTATAGGAATACTGCGCCTTGTTTGATTCCGTATTAAAATCACTGGCTGCTTTTTTCAATTCATTGTTAGATGAATTGGCATTTACCCTGGCATTACACTCTTCCTTAAATTGCTGAATTGGATTGCTCATTTGCTAATAGCTGTTTTAATATTTTGTTATCTCCCCAAAAACTCATTGGTTCAATTTCAGTATAATTATAATACCCTAAGTTCAGTTTTATATTCATTCCTTTTTCCTTCATATAATTTTCTATAAAATCTTTTACCCTTACTGGTGCAGCACTACAGCAATTAATTACACCAGTAATATTTTGCTGTAAAGCAATAGCCACAATATATTCCGCCAGTTTTTCTACAGGTAAAAAATCCCTTACCTGCTCACCCCCACTCATATTAAAAAACGGTTCATTATCTGCAAGCGCTTTTTCCAGTTGCGAAATTAAGGAATTTGGATTTTGCCCTTTTCCATACATATAAAATAACCGTGTCCATTTAAAATTAAAAGCTAATTCAGCAGATAAATTCATCAGCCATTTTCTTAATTCATTTTTTGCAACAGCATAAGCATTCGCAGGTTCACAAACTGTTTCTTCAGAGAGGCAACCATCCTTCAGTCCATACTCAAAGCAGGTGCCGGTTACCGTTATATCTTTTAAGCCATTTTGCAATAAGTTTTTCAGAAATGCTTTATGCCTTGGCAGGTTTTCAATTATATGAAAATCATTTTTATAATTCGGCAGCCCTTCCCAAGCCAGGTGAATCATCACATCAGGTTGATGAAAATAGTGGAAATAATTGATGCTGTCATCAATTGATTTTAAATCAAATTCTTCATACTGCACATTGCCAAACCAACTTTCCGATTGTGCATTTTCCTTATTGCATGAAGTTGCAATTACGGTGTAACCTTTATGCAGCAGAACCTGTATCACATGATTGCCGATAAAGCCCGTAGCGCCTGTGACCAATACTTTCTTCATACTATATAATTTCTAATGCAGGAACAGGAACCACAAAACGTCCGCCCCATTCTTTTATATATTCCAATTGCCCTGCAATTTCTTCTTTCAAATTCCAGGGAAGGATAATGACAAAATCTGGCTTTTCTTTTTTTAGATATTCCTCATTCACTACAGGAATATGGCTGGCTGGTAAAAATTTATTTTGCTTATGTGGATTGGCATCTACTACAAAATCAACCATATCTTTTTTTATGCCACAATAATTTAGCAAGGTATTACCCTTAGCTGCGGCACCATAGGCTGCCACTCTTTTACCTTTTCTTTTTTGTTGAATAATAAAATCTGTAATGTCTAATTTTATTTTTAGCGCCTTTTGTTGAAAGTTTTTATAATATACTGATGAAGTTATTCCTTTATCCATTTCTTTTTTTAATAGAATGGCTACATTTTCTGAAACTGGGTGGCTATCATCATCTGCATGTTTTGCATAAATGCGTAATGACCCGCCATGTGTAGGTATTTCCTCTACATCAAACAACTGCAGGCTCTGCGATTCAAAGATCTGTTTTACGGTATGAAAAGATAAATAAGAAAAATGTTCGTGATAAATGGTATCAAACTGGCTATTGTCTATCAATTGCACCAGGTGTGGAAATTCCATGGTGATTACCCCTGTTTCCTTTAAGATAATTTTCATCCCTGCAACAAAATCCACTATATCGGGTACATGTGCCAGCACATTATTTCCCAGTAACAGGTCTGCCTTCTTATTTTCAGCAGCAAGTTTGGTGGCCAGCCTTACCCCAAAAAAATCAATAACAGATGGAATACCTTTCTCTTCTGCCACTTTTGCCGTGTTAGCAGTAGGTTCAATCCCTAAAACAGGTACCTGTTTTTCTTTGAAATATTGCAGGAGATACCCGTCGTTACTGGCAATTTCTATTACATTTGATTGTGTATTAAAACCAAAACGGGCTATCATCAAATCCGTATAATTTTTTACATGTGCCAGCCAGCTTTTACTGTAAGAAGAAAAATAAACATAATCGTTGTTGAAAATAGTATCCGACTTTTTATATTCATCTACCTGTACCAAAAAACAATTGGAGCAGGTATAAACTTTTAATGGATAAAAAACTTCTGGCTCATTTAATTCTTCTGCAGTTAAAAAAGAATTTGACGCAGGGGAATTTTCTAAATCAATAAAAATATCGGTCAACTCTTTTTTACAAAATCTACATTGCATTTTTATAAAGCTTTAAAATTTGAATCAATACCAGCATGCCCACTATCTCTTTGCGATATTTCTGTAACGGGTAAAGGCCATTGAATATTGATGGTAGTATCATTAAATAATATTCCTGCCTCAAACCGGGGTGTATAAATTGCAGAATGATTATACACTAATTCTGCACCGCCGGTTAATGTTTGAAAGCCATGTGCAAAACCTTCCGGAATGTACATCATCTTTTTATTGGAAGCAGATAATTCTAATCCAAACCACTGCAGAAAGGTATCGGAATTTTTGCGCAGGTCAACTATTACATCAAAAACAGCACCCGCTATGCAGCGCACCAGTTTTATTTCCTGGTGCGGTGGCAATTGATAATGCATCCCTCTTACAGAGCCTTTCGTTGTGGTAAAGGAATGATTCATCTGTACCCATTCTTTTGTGTGGCCAATCTCTTTTTCAAACAGTTCTTTACAAAACGTTCTGGCAAACCATCCCCTGCTATCACCGCTTGGGGATAATTCTATGGTATAACTTCCGTTTAATGGGTTTTTTATAAAAATCATAAATTCATAAAATCATTTATTTGAGCAATTGTATAATCCAGTACATCAGATTTACTTTTTTTATACCAGGTTATGGTCCATTCAATTGCCTGTGCTGCATTCAATTCAGGATGCCATTGCAACACATTTTCTACTTTGGAAATATCAAGTTTAAGTAAGCCTGCCTCATGTGGCTGATGGGCATTACCCGTATTCTTCCAGCTTCCATTTCCCCAGGTTTTTATTGCAAGCTCTACCAATTCTTTTACACTTAAATGATCATTGGGATACGGACCAAAATTAAAAGATTCAGAAAATTTTGATGGAGTATTATTTAATAAACCACCAAGTAATAAATATCCTCCCAATGGCTCTAA
>JANLQE010000288.1:0-19199 GCA_031367625.1 Bacteroidota bacterium | reverse complement strand
CCAAAGAATCCTGATAAAGCCAAAAGAGTTTTCCAATATCCTGAAACTCGAAAGAAGAAAAACCGTTAAAATTCAATATCAGTCAACTTCTACTTTTAAAAAATAAGCATAGTTTTTAAAATCATTTATATCCAGAAGAAGAACCAATTTAAAAACCAATATCTGCTTATGCTGTAAAAAGCGACGATAGCAAACCGAAAAGAATCTAAATCCTTTAAAAGGCCAAAAAAACCATTATCCTAAATGCCTATGCTGCCAACCACAGCGATGATGGCGAAAAACCAAGCACACTGAAACCAGGAAACTTATTTTTTACTATATGAGACCCCCTCAGAAAAGTAAAAACCAGTCCTGAAAAACCAACAGAGTGTAAAAAGTTGGTTCAAAAGATTAACTTCCACAGCCTCTTTGCTTTTGCAAATTTCTGCGGAAGTTTTTTATTTTACAGCTATCGTATGTTTGCAAAATGATTTTAAAACAAACAACGGATCTTATCACTAAACCCTCCCGTATAATTTCATTGGTTCCCTCTCAAACGGAATTACTCCATTATATTGGGCTGCAGAAGGAAACGGTTGCTATCACCAAATTTTGTATTCATCCTGCTGATTGGTTCGCAACAAAAACAAGAGTTGGTGGTACCAAGAGCCTTGATATTGAGAAAATTATATCATTACACCCTGACCTGATTATTGCCAATAAAGAAGAAAATATAAAAGAACAGATAGAGGCTCTGGCCATAAAATTTAATGTATGGGTTACGGATGTAAATAATTTTGAAGATGCATTGGCGATGATACAGGATATTGGAAAACTAACCGGTAAAGAAGCAGAAACTTTGGCACTTAATGTATTTATAAAAGAGCAATTTGCTTTGTTACCAACCAATAAAATTTTAATAAATACGGCCTATTTAATTTGGAAAGATCCCTGCATGACCATTGGTGGCGATACATTTATAAACAATATGCTGCAGCTTGCCGGGTTTAAAAATATTTTTGCAGATAGATTGCGGTATCCTGAAGTAACCATAGATGAAATAAAAAATGCTGAATGCAGGCTTCTGTTTCTTTCCTCTGAACCCTACCCTTTTGCCCAAAAACATATTGATGAATTGCAGCCATATTTACCTGGCGTGAAAATAATTTTAGCAGATGGTGAAATGTTTAGCTGGTATGGCAGCAGGTTGTTGAAAGTACCAGGGTATTTGAATGAACTTACCGCAAAAATTTTTTAAAAAAAATAAAAAGCTATGCATAAAAGCCTTTATAGTAATAAAAGCTGCTGTTAGTAAATAACTAAAATCCCGCAAATAACATTTGGGTAAAAAACTATTTAACTTACTTTTGTAAGCAGCACTACGCTGTTTATATTAAACTTATAACATCAAACTTAAATAAAACTCATGGCTAAATACAGTGCCGGTGTACTACACGGAAAAGAGTTGGAAGCATTATATAACGATGCAAAAGATAATCAATTTGCATTACCTGCTGTAAATACAATTGGCACCAATACTATTAATGCAGCACTGGAAACTGCAGCAAAAGTGAAGTCTCCTGTTATTATACAGTTCAGCAATGGAGGTGCTCAGTTTATTGCAGGTAAAGGAATGCCAAATGATAAATTGCAAGGGAATATTTCCGGCGGCATCTCGGGTGCATTGCATATTCATAACGTAGCAAAATATTATGGTGTACCGGTGGTATTGCATACAGATCATGCATCAAAAAAATGGTTGCCATGGATTAGCGGGTTGATTGATGCAGGCGAGCAGTTTTATAAAGAAAAAGGGCAGCCTTTGTTTAGCTCTCACATGCTCGATCTTTCGGAAGAGCCCATCGAAGAAAATATCGCCACTTCTGTAGAATTTTATAAAAGGATGGCACCGTTGGGGATGAGCATCGAAATTGAGTTGGGGGTAACTGGTGGCGAAGAAGACGGCGTGGACAACAGCGATATAGAAAATGATAAATTATATACGCAGCCCGAGCATGTGGCTTATTCTTACAAAGAGCTGAGTAAAGTGGGCAACTTATTTACCATTGCAGCAGCATTTGGTAATGTGCATGGAGTATATAAACCCGGTAATGTAGAACTGCGCCCAGAGATTTTGCACAATAGCCAGGTGTACATTGAAAAAGAATTAAAGACCGGGCCTAAGCCCGTTTATTTTGTATTTCATGGTGGCAGTGGCAGCCCGCAAAACCAGATCAGGGAGGCCATTGGTTATGGCGCCATTAAAATGAATCTTGATACAGATCTTCAATGGGCTTTTTGGGAAGGAGTATTGGATAATTATAAGGCGCACGAAGCATATTTTCAGGGGCAGTTAGGCAATCCTGAAGGAGCCGATAAACCCAATAAAAAATATTACGATCCAAGGGCATGGTTAAGAAAAGGAGAAGAATCTTTTAGTAAAAGATTAGAAGTTTGTTTTGATGACCTGAATTGTATTAACCGCAATGCATAGTTGAGACATACTCCCATTTTTATTTTTATTTAATTTTATCATGATTCAAGAAGAAGATTTTGACGCCAACCTTGCGGGGGAAGAAGGAGTATCCGCAGAAACCAAAGCAAGCTGGTTTAAGCGGATAAAAAAAGGCATACTCACTTCTACCAAAGATAAAAAAGATGCGCCGGAAGGTCTGTGGGCCAAATGCCCCAATTGTAAATACACCTGTACAATATCCGAACTGGCAGAAAATAAATTTGTATGTCCAAAATGCGAATATCATCACCGGATTGGAAGTGGAGAATATTTTGAAATTATATTTGACAACGACCTGTACACCGAACTTTTTGCCAACATAAAATCAAAAGATTTTTTGGGCTTTGTGGATTTAAAATCTTACAAAGACCGCTTACAGGATACTTATGCCAAAACAGATATACACGACTCTATAACAGTAGCGCATGGCAAGGTAAACGAAAATGACCTGGTGGTAGCCTGCATGGATTTTGAATTTATTGGCGGAAGCCTTGGCAGTGTAATGGGCGAAAAAATAAGCCGTGCCTGCGATTATTGCATTAAGCATAAAGTGCCCTTCATGATCATCAATAAAAGTGGTGGTGCCCGTATGATGGAGAGTGCTTTCTCCTTAATGCAACTGGCCAAAACATCCGGGAAACTTACCCAGCTAAGCGAGGCAAAAGTGCCCTATATATCCCTCTGCACTGATCCTACTTTTGGAGGTACTACTGCATCTTTTGCTATGTTGGGAGATATTATCTGTGGCGAACCCGGCGCCCTTATTGGCTTTGCAGGCCCGCGGGTTATTAAAGAAACTATAAAAAAAGATTTACCCGCAGGTTTTCAGCGCAGCGAATTTTTATTAGAGCATGGCTTTTTAGATTTCATTGTTCCCCGCAAAGAACTAAAAGATAAACTGGCAAATTTGTTAGAGCTTTTTAAAGGATAAATTTATTACCACGGCCGTACAGCATAAAAACCCAGGTTAAAGAGAAGATATTTTTTTTGTAAAAAAAGCCGGACTAAACATCATTTACCCATGTGGCAAATTCTATTTAAATGATGGAGTAAAACACCTTATTTACTTTTATACTTTTTAAACCTTATTTACTTTTATACTTTATTTACTCTATTTACATCTATGCTTTATCCCCTTTCCCCCTCACCCATTTTAAATAAATTATCTTTACAAAAACATCCCATTGGAACTCAGTAACAAAAAAGCTTATTACGAATATTTTTTTGAAGCAAAATACATTGCAGGCCTTGTGCTGCAGGGTACCGAAATAAAATCTTTAAGAGCGGGTAAGGCAAGTTTTAATGATAGTTATTGCTTATTTGATAAAGGCGAACTGTATGTAAAAAGCCTTCACATTTCCGAATATTCATTTGGCACTTATGCCAATCATGAGCCACTGCAGGAAAGAAAATTACTGCTTACTAAAAGAGAATTAAAAAAATTAGAAGGTAAAATAAAAGAGAAAGGTTACAGCATAATTCCCCTAAAAATTTTTTTAAGCGAAAAAGGATTCGCCAAAATGGAAATAGGCCTGGGCAAAGGAAAAAAGAATTACGATAAAAGAGAAACCATTAAGGAAAGAGAAAACGACCGTGATGTAAAACGGAAATATGGGGTGTAGGGCTGTGAACCCGTTTGTAAAACAAGTAGCATTAAATCATATTCGGCTATTTATCATTGCACTTTATTGGGTTATTTACCCTGCTTACCGGCAAATTTTTCTTTGATAATATCCTGCACCGGCACATGATTTATCTTACTCTCCAGCCAGCTTACAATATCTAAATATTGGTAAGAACGGCGGTTGTATTTGCTGGTAGAAACTATTTCTAACTTATCCCTTAGCTGAATAAAAGATTTTTGTACATCTTTTGGTTTAGATGATAATGACCTACGTAAAAAGGAAAATATCTCGGTAAGCACTGCATCCAGGTTTTCCATTTTGGATAGAAACCGATATACTGATTTTATCAGGTAATCCACCAGGTCCATATTGCCCGATTCGTAATGTGCTATCAGGTGCAGCAGTCGGGCAAAGCATTGTATATCCGTTCGCAGTTGCCCTACTTTTAAGTTGATGATTTTGTTCAGGTAAACAATTGCCTGCTCGTTATCGCCGGAACCAAAATACAAACTGGCAATCTTATAATAAAACACCAATACCCGGTGGGTATCTATATATTGCCGGTACTGCTGTAATTTTTCTTCTATCGGTTTTACCAGCTCAAGCCCTTCGGAAAAACTGCCCTCTAAAAAATGTTTATTTATTTTTGCAGTATATAAATAAACAAAAGTCTGAATCTCCAGGTTTTCATTAAAGGCCCCTGCAATAGCATAAAAATTTTCAAGCTCCTTCAGTTCTTCACTCATTTTTTTGTATCTGCCAATAATAAAGAGTGCATTCAGTAAGTTATGTACTGCTTTTACATACAAAAATGGATTTTCTTTTTTTGCCTCAGGATGCTCGGTAAATAACTGAACCCATTTTTGGGCATGGCGGTAATATTTTGTAAGATCAAGCTGTATGATATAGTACCAGCAATAACTCTGGTGTAAATAGGCTTTTCCAAAAAAACTGATCTGCCGCTCATTGATACCTTCAATATTTTTTCTAAAAATTACTTCAATGGCCACACTCTGCTTTTCATCCCTTACATGGCCATTGTCAAGATACAGTTCGTACATTTTTAAAGCCACATTAGAAAGATGTGTTACTTCATTTATCTGCCTGATACAAAAATCCGTTTCTTCTATCAGTACGCCTGCTCTTCCCTTCAGGCTGCGGGTGATATGCCTTGCCTCAATATCTTTTTCAAACTGCAGAATTTCCAGTGTAAGTATAAAATGACTGTTAGTTCTTGCCAGTGTTTTTACTTTTTCTAAAATTTTTAAAGCTTGTAAAATTAAACCACGGTTGTACAGGATTTTGGCAAAATCTATCTGCTCCCTTATCTGTATTTCCAAATTTTTCAGGCTATGCAATAAGCGCAAAGCCGTCAGCAATTCGCCGTATAAATGCGCTTTAATATTGGGCAGTTGCTGCCTGGCAATGGAGGGCAATTTTTTTAATACCTGCTCTTCATTATATTCTTTTAAGCCATCCAATACATCAAATAATTTTACAAACTTGGCATCCTCATGTGCAGGGTTTCGGGAAATGTATAGCTTAAAATGACGTTTTTCTGCACCCTCAAGCGATTTTACCAATAAAAAAAGGGGATCATTTAAACTGTTTGGCATCGTAAATTTATTTTTATAAAACCCTTTATTCATCAGCCTTGCAGCCAATAAAGTTGGGTTCTAAAGCCGTAATTTATCAGCATTTTGATTTCTTTCTATCCATAAACCGGGATATTTTACATCACTGTTTCAAAATTACGGCAGCACAACGGCATTCCTATATTTAAATATTTTATCCATGGCAGAAAATAAAATTTTAATTTTCGATACAACATTAAGGGATGGAGAACAGGTACCGGGCTGTAAATTGAATACCAATGAAAAAGTAGAACTGGCTCTTAAGTTGGAAGCCCTGGGTGTAGATATTATTGAAGCAGGCTTCCCCGTCTCTTCCCCCGGCGATTTTATTTCTGTAAACGAAATATCCAAAATTATAAAAAATGTATCTGTCTGCGGCCTTACCCGTGCCGTACAAAAAGATATAGAAGTAGCTGCAGAAGCTTTAAAATACGCTAAGCGCCCACGTATTCACACCGGTATCGGCACATCTGACCTGCACATAAAAGCAAAATTCAATGCACCCCGGGAAGAGATTTTACAACGTGCTGTGCAGGCCGTAAAATGGGCAAAAAATTTTGTAGATGATGTTGAATTTTATGCAGAAGATGCAGGCCGTACAGATAATGAATACCTTGCCCGTGTAATAGAAGCCGTTATTACAGCCGGTGCAACTACTGTTAATATTCCTGATACTACCGGCTACTGTTTACCACACCAATACGGCGAAAAAATTGCTTTCCTGGTAAATAATGTTTCCAATATTGATAAAGCCATTATCTCCTGCCATTGCCACAATGATCTTGGCCTGGCCACAGCAAATTCTATTGCAGGTATCATCAATGGTGCAAGGCAGATTGAGTGTACTATAAATGGCCTGGGCGAAAGAGCAGGCAATACATCGCTGGAAGAAGTAGCCATGATTATACAACAGCACAAAACAATGGGTTTTTATACCAATATCAACAGCAGGCAGCTAAACCCGCTAAGCCGCACGGTTGCTGATGTTATGCGTATGCCGGTGCAGCCCAACAAAGCTATTGTGGGCAGTAATGCTTTCTCTCATTCATCCGGCATTCACCAGGATGGATTTTTAAAAGATGCACTCACTTATGAAATTATCAATCCTGAAGAAGTCGGCGCAGACAGTTCAAAGATAGTACTAACGGCAAGGAGTGGCCGTAGTGCACTGGCATTCCGTTTTCAGAAATTAGGGTTCCAGTTCTGCAGAAACGATGTAGATATTTTGTATGATGAATTTTTAAAAGTAGCAGACAGTAAAAAAGAAATTACTGATGAAGATTTAAATGAGTTGGCAAAGGCATATCAACCCTCTTCTGTACTGACGGTGGAACTTGGTACAATACAAAATTAATATTGAGCTATGTTCAGAAAAAGGCTTAATAAGCAGGATTATAATAGTACAATATTTATAAACTAACAATCTAATTCTCCTTTAGAGGACGGGTGGTATGGCAAAAACATTATTTGAAAAAATTTGGGATAAACACATCGTTAAAACCATTGACGATGGCCCTTCTGTTTTATACATTGACAAGCATTTAATACATGAAGTAACCAGTCCGCAGGCATTTGCGGGTATCGAAAAAAGAGGGTTAAAAATATTTCGCCCAACACAAATTGTAGCCACGGCAGATCATAATGTACCAACGGTAAATCAGCACCTTCCTATAAAAGAAGAGCTGAGCCGGGTACAGGTAGATACCCTGATAAAAAATTGCGCTAATCATAGCATAGAATTATATGGGTTGGGGCATCCTTACCAGGGCATAGTTCATGTAATTGGGCCAGAGCTTGGCATTACCCAGCCGGGCATGACCATAGTTTGCGGCGACAGCCATACCAGCACCCACGGTGCATTTGGAGCCATTGCATTTGGCATTGGCACCAGCGAAGTAGAAATGGTTTTTGCTACACAGTGTTTGTTGCAAAGCAAACCAAAACAAATGCGCATCAATATAAATGGCGAATTAAGAAAAGGAGTATTGTCAAAAGATATTGTATTGCACATTCTGTCAAAAATTTCATCAAGCGGTGCCACAGGGTATGCCGTGGAATATGCCGGCAGCACCATCCGCAACCTGTCCATGGAAGCAAGAATGACGGTGTGTAATATGAGTATTGAAATGGGCGCAAGATGCGGATTAATTGCTCCGGATGAAACTACTTTTAAATATGTGCATGGCAGAACCTTTGCCCCGCAAGGCTCTGCCTGGGTAAATGCTTTACAATACTGGCAAACATTATATACTGATGAGAGCGCAATATTTGATGAAGAAATAAATATTGATGCAGCAACAATAGAACCGATGATAACTTATGGCACTAACCCCGGTATGGGTGTTGGCGTAAATGGCCTTGTACCTTCCGATACAACCATGGATGAAAAAGATAAAGCCTCTTTTATTAAAGCGATGAAATATATGGGCATTGCTCCGGGTGCCGCTATTAAAGGGCAAAAAATAGATTATGTATTTATCGGCAGTTGCACTAACAGCCGCATAGAAGATCTTCGTTTGGTGGCTGATTTTGTAAAAGGAAAACATAAAGCCGATGATGTAGAAGTGTGGGTAGTACCGGGAAGTAAACAGGTAGAACAACAGGCCATTGCAGAAGGCATTGATAAAATATTTTCTGCAGCAGGTTTTCAACTGCGCCAGCCGGGTTGCAGTGCCTGCCTGGGCATGAATGAAGATAAAATTCCGGCAGGCAAATATTGCATCAGTACCAGCAACAGAAATTTTGAAGGCAGGCAGGGTGCAGGTGCAAGAACATTGTTGGCAAGCCCGCTAACGGCAGCAGCAGCGGCTATTACCGGCAGGGTAACAGATGTAAGTGAAATGCTGTAACCCAGCCGGCGGTTGCAAACCCCGGCAGGGTTAAAACAAATCCCTGCGGCTAAAATTAATTTAACATGAGTAAAAATAAAATAGATATCATTCAATCAACCTTTGTTCCGCTGAACATTGAAAATGTGGATACAGACCAGATTATACCTGCCCGCTTTTTAAAAGGAACAACAAGAGATGGATTTGGAAAAAACCTGTTTCGTGACTGGCGTTATGAGAATGATGATGAAACGAAACCCAAGCCAGGCTTTGTGTTAAACCAGGCAGCATACAAAGGAAAAATACTGGTGGCAGCAAAAAATTTTGGCTGTGGCTCCTCACGGGAACATGCGGCATGGTCCATTCTTGATTATGGTTTTACTGCAGTAATAAGCAGTTTTTTTGCAGATATATTTAAAAATAATGCTTTAAATAATGGGGTGCTTCCTGTTACAGTATCAGAAAGTTTTTTGCAGAAAATTTTTCAGCAGGGCAATGAAGGCACACTAACGGTCAGCTTGCCACTGCAAACAATTACCATTGATGCAACAGGTGGGAAAGAATCGTTTGAGATCAATCCATATAAAAAAGAATGCCTGCTGAATGGCTACGATGATATTGATTATTTAATAAGTATTAAAAAGGATATTGAACAGTTTGAAAAACAATTAATGAACTGATTTTTTCTGTTGAAAAAAATATAAGTATGGATACACAAAAAATAAATGCCGGCAGTTCCTCTGCTTTGGGAAGATTAAGCGGAGCCAAAAAAATTGCAGTTTTAAATGGAGACGGCATTGGCCCTGAAGTTACCCTTCAGTCAGTAAATGTTTTGAAAGCAATTGCACATCAGTTTAACCATGATTTTATTTTTAGGGAGGCGCTGATAGGCGCAGATGCTATAGATAAAACAGGCAGCCCGCTGCCTGTAGAAACAATTGATATCTGCATGGATAGCGATGCCATTTTATTTGGTGCTGTCGGCCACCCGAAATATGATAATGATCCCACAGCTAAAGTGAGGCCGGAGCAGGGTTTGCTCGGTTTAAGAAAGGCACTGCAGTTGTATGCAAATATCCGCCCGGTAACCACCTACCCTACCCTGCATTTTCTTTCTCCTTTAAAAACAAATAATATTACCGGGGTAGATTTTGTGATCTTCCGTGAGCTGACAGGTGGTATTTATTTCGGTAAAAAAGAAACCAATGAAGAAGGTACAGAAGCATCTGACGCCTGCGTATATACGAAAGATGAAATAGAACGCATCTCTCATCTGGCTTTTAAAGCAGCGCAACAACGCAGAAAAAAACTAACCCTCGTAGATAAAGCCAACGTGCTGGAAACATCCCGTTTATGGAGAAAAGTAGTGCAGGAAATTGCCTTGCAATATCCTGACGTTACTGTTGATTATTTATTTGTGGACAATGCCGCCATGCAGATCATTCTTAATCCAAAACAATTTGATGTGATACTCACAGAAAATATGTTTGGCGATATTATCAGTGATGAAGCAAGTGTGATAAGCGGTTCTTTGGGCTTGTTACCCTCTTCATCGGTGGGTAACAGAACGGCTTTGTTTGAACCCATACACGGCTCTTACCCGCAGGCAGCAGGCAAAGATATTGCCAACCCGGTTGGCTCCATACTATCAGCAGCAATGTTGTTAGATCATTTGGGCTTAGCTGAAGAAGCAACACTGGTAAGGGCTGCAGTAGAATGGACTATAGAGAACAGGTTTGTTACAAAAGATATTGATCCTATAAATTTTTACTTTACTTCTACCGTTGGGGAGCTCATCATTGATTTTATAAATAAGGATTTCTTTGAAAGGGTACACAATGAAAATATAGAATTAAGGAAGTCAACAATAATTTAAAAAATAAAAAAGTTCTTTGTTTTTAATTCAGGCAGTCGTAGATTAGCGTTATAATACTTCTTCATGCACAAAGTGAAAGTACATAATGTAATGACTGTTATAACTGCAATAATTATTGTGGTTGTCATTATCATTATTCCTGCACTGCACGGAGGAGGAGCTATCGTATAAAAATTTTAAAATAATATACCAAGCGGCCCGCCTCCAAAAAGGTGGGCCGCTTTTTTTATGCCTTTTGCAATAAATAAAAATTATGTATTACAACAACAACACCATTCTTTATTTAAACGGAGAATTTGTAAAAGCTTCCGAAGCAAAGATGGACTTCTACAGCCAAAGCCTGCACTATGGTTATAGTGTTTTTGAAGGTATCCGTTCTTACAAAACCGTGAATGGCTTAACAAAAATTTTCAAGGCTGTGGAGCATTTTGAGCGTTTAAAAAATTCTGCGGCTGCATTAAACATGCCTTATCACTGGACTACCGAAGAGCTGATAGATGCTGCTTATGAGTTGCTGAATAAAAATAATTTATCTGATGCATATATCCGGCCGGTAGTGTATGCCCCGGCAAATATGAGTTTTGTAAAAAACGAATATTCTTTTTTAGTGATGGAAGTGTGGGAGATGCAGCCTTTTTTGGGTGATAAATTATTAAGAGTAATGACGAGTTCTTTTCAACGACCGAATCCGAAAGCATTTAAAATACACGCTAAAGCTGCAGGTCATTATGTAAACTCTATTCTTGCAAGCCAGGAAGCAAAAGCAAATGGTTTTGATGAAGCCTTGTTGCTGGATCTGAATGACAATGTAGCTGAAGGTCCGGGCGCTAACCTGTTTTATGAAAAAGATGGAAAGTTATTTACACCGGCTTTGGGAAATATTTTGCCGGGCATTACAAGGGCAACAGTAATTGAAATCTGTGCAGAACTAAATGTTGAATTGGAACAAAAGTTTTTTACGGCAGATGAAATAAAAAAAGCAGATGCGGCTTTTTTTTGTGGTACTGCTGCTGAGGTAATTGGTTTTGAAAGTTTGGATGAGGTGAAATTTCCAATGAACTGGAATGATTCTGTTTCAAGAAAAATACAGTGTGCTTATAAGTATTTGGTTGTTGAGAAAAAGGGTGAACCACAAAAACAGGAAGACACAAAGATTCACGAAGTCTTAGTGTGACTTAGAGCCTTTGTGGCTTGGTGGCTTAATTGATGAATAAAGAATAAAAAGTACAAGAGTACTCCGATAGTTATTGGAGCCACTGAAGTTGAATAAAGATTAAAAGCCGGGTACAAAAAAAATAAAATGACGCAACTCAATAAATATTCGAAAGTATTAACGCAGGACGAAACACAACCGGCTGCACAGGCAATGTTGTATGGCATTGGCCTTACCGAAGAAGATTTGAAGAAGCCACAGATTGGCGTGTGCAGTATGGGGTACGACGGAAACACCTGTAACATGCACCTCAATGATCTGGCAAAAATTGTAAAGCAGGCTGTATGGAATAATGACCTGGTTGGATTAATTTTTAATACCATCGGCATCAGTGATGGCATAAGCAATGGCACGGATGGTATGCGTTACAGTTTGGTGAGCCGGGATCTGATTGCAGATAGTATTGAAGCCGTGTGTGGTGGATTTTATTATGATGGATTAATTGCTTTACCGGGATGCGATAAAAATATGCCCGGTGCAATTATGGCCATGGGCCGATTAAACCGTCCATCTATTATGGTGTATGGCGGTACGATTGCCGCTGGTTATTATAAAGGCGAAGAATTAAATATCATTTCCTCTTTTGAAGCACTAGGTAAAAAAATTGCAGGCACTATTACGCCGGAAGATTTTAAAGAAGTGGTGAAACATAGTTGCCCTGGTGCAGGTGCATGTGGCGGTATGTACACGGCCAACACAATGGCATCAGCAATTGAAGCATTGGGCATGAGTTTACCTTATTCATCCAGCAACCCTGCATTGAGTGAGGAAAAGAAAAATGAATGTGTAGATGCAGGAAGATCCATAAAAATTTTGCTTGAAAAAAATATCTGCCCAAAAGATATTATGACGAAAAAAGCATTTGAGAATGCGATAACCATCGTTATGATTTTTGGTGGCAGTACCAATGCAGTACTGCATTTAATTGCTATGGCAAAAGCTGTGGATGTAGATTTAACACAGGATGATTTTCAACGCATCAGCGATAAAACCCCGGTGCTGGCTGATTTTAAGCCCAGCGGAAAATATTTAATGCAGGAGCTGCATGCCCATGGCGGCGTACCTGCCGTGATGAAATATTTATTGAGCAAAGGAATGTTGCATGGTGATTGTATGACGGTAACCGGAAAAACTATTTCAGAAAATTTATCCCTTATCCCTGATTTGGATTTTGAAAAACAAAAAATTATTTACCCTATAGAAACACCCTTAAAATCAACAGGGCATTTGCAAATACTGTACGGCAACCTTGCAGAGAAAGGAAGTGTGGCAAAAATTTCTGGTAAAGAAGGTGAACGTTTTGAAGGCCCTGCAAGAGTATTTGATGGAGAGAAAGATTTAGTGGCTGGCATAGCAAATGGCAGGGTAAAAAAAGGTGATGTGGTGGTGATAAGAAATGAGGGGCCGAAAGGCGCACCGGGTATGCCGGAAATGCTGAAGCCCACCTCAGCCATTACTGGCGCAGGTTTGGGCAAAGATGTTGCCCTGATTACAGATGGAAGATTTAGTGGCGGCTCACATGGTTTTGTTGTCGGGCATATTACCCCGGAAGCTTTTGATGGCGGATTAATTGCCTTTGTAAATGATGATGATGTAATTGAAATTGATGTGGCAACAAAAAAAATGACATTGAAAGTAAGTGATGAAATAATTGCTCAAAGAAAAAGCAAATGGCAACAGCCAAAATTAAAAGTAACAAAAGGGGTGTTGTATAAATATGCGATGTGTGTGAAGGATGCAAGTGAAGGTTGTGTAACAGATACCCCCTAACCCTCTGAAGAGGGAGGGCTTTATAAAATTTATTTGCTTTTTAATTATTGAAGTATGAATACATTAGCATTAGCAACTGAAAAAAAAGAATCTAAAAATGTGCAGGCTGCATCTCAGTCACCCCTTCATGGGGCGGAGGGGGTTTCCGGCTCTATCGCTTTACTGGAAGCACTGATAGCAGAGAATGTTACGGAAATATTCGGTTATCCAGGCGGTGCCATTATGCCCATCTACGATGCATTGTACGATTATGAAAGCAAATTGAATCACATACTCGTACGCCACGAGCAGGGCGCCATACATGCTGCACAGGGCTTTGCCCGTGCAAGCGGCAGAACAGGAGTAGTGTTTGCAACCAGCGGCCCCGGTGCAACTAATTTAGTAACCGGCCTTGCCGATGCAATGATTGACAGCACGCCATTGGTTTGTATCACCGGCCAGGTGTTTGCCCACCTGTTAGGCACAGACGCTTTTCAGGAAACAGATGTTATCAATATTACCACGCCTGTTACAAAATGGAATTACCAGATTACTGATGCCACAGAAATCCCTTCTGTATTGGCAAAAGCATTTTATATTGCCGGTAGCGGAAGGCCGGGGCCGGTGTTGATAGATATTACAAAGAATGCACAACTGCAGTTATTCGATTATAAAGGATATACAAAGTGTACACATATCCGCAGCTACCGCCCAAAGCCAATAATAAGAAATGAATATGTAGAAGCTGCTGCAAAATTGATTAATGAAGCAAAAAAACCCTTTGTAATTTTTGGGCAGGGAATTATTTTGGGTAAGGCAGAAAAAGAATTTGCAGATTTTATTGAGAAAGGAAATCTTCCTGCAGCCTGGACCATCATGGGCATGAGTGCTATCCCTACTGATCATCCGTTAGGTGTCGGTATGTTGGGTATGCATGGCAATTACGGGCCAAATGTTTTAACGAATGAGTGTGATGTTTTGATTGCTGTGGGAATGCGTTTCGATGACCGGGTAACCGGCCGGTTGGATAAATATGCAAAGCAGGCAAAAATAATTCACCTGGATATTGACCCATCAGAAATTGATAAGAACGTAAAAACGACTGTAGCTGTTTGGGGCGATTGTAAAGAAACATTACCGTTACTTACTGCTATGATAAATAAAGGTGACCATAGTGAATGGCTGCAAAAATTTGCTGATTATGCACAACAGGAAAATGAACAATGTATAATACCAGAACTGAATCCAACCACCGGTGAATTAACGATGGGTGAAGTAATAAAAACATTGAATGAATTAACTGAAGGCAATGCCATTATAGTAACTGATGTTGGCCAACACCAGATGGTGGCCTGCCGTTATGCAAAGTACAATCAAACTAAAAGCAATATCACCAGCGGAGGCCTTGGCACCATGGGCTTTGCCTTGCCTGCGGCAATCGGTGCAAAGTTTGGTGCGCCACAAACCACGGTAGTAGCGGTTATTGGAGATGGTGGTGTGCAGATGACCATTCAGGAGCTGGGCACCATTATGCAGACAGGCATCAATGTAAAAATAATGATTCTTAATAATCAGTTCCTGGGAATGGTGCGTCAATGGCAGGAACTGTTCATGGATAAAAGATATTCATTCACGAATATTAAAAGCCCTGATTTTGTGAAAGTAGCCGAAGCTTATGGCATTGCAGGCAAAAAAATCAGTGAGCGCAATCAATTGCAAAATGCTGTACAGGAAATGCTGAATCACGATGGTTCTTATTTGTTAGAAGTAATGGTGGGCAAAGAAAATAATGTTTTTCCCATGGTGCCGCAGGGTTGCAGCGTATCAGAAATAAGATTAAAATAAAACCCCTCACCTATCCTCTCCGCGACGGCGGAAGAGGGAAAAGGAGAAGACCATGAAGAAGATATATGTTTAGAAATGAAAAAATATTTTTATGAATGAAGAGATAAATAAAGCAAAAATCAAAACTCCCTCTCTTTCGGAGAGGGCTGGGGTGAGGCTCGAATATACCATCACCGTTTATACAGAAAACCAAATTGGTTTGCTGAACCGTATAGCAATTATTTTTAGCCGCAGAAAAATTAATGTGGACAGTTTAAATACTTCGCCAACAGAAGTAGAAAGTGTGCACCGCTTTACCATCGTAATAAATGAAACAGAAGATGTGGTACGTAAACTTTGCAGGCAGATAGAAAAACAGGTAGATGTATTAAAAGCATTTTACAATACTGAAGAAGAAATTGTTTGGCAGGAAATGGCTTTGTATAAAGTGCCGACGGATGAAATTGCAGAAAAAGTAAAAGTAGAAAGATTATTAAGAAAGTATGGTGCAAGGGCAGTAGTGATCCGTAAAGACTATACTGTTTTTGAAACCACCGGGCATAGAGAAGAAACAGACGCACTGATAAAAGCCCTGGAACCTTATGGGCTGATAGAATTTGTACGCAGCGCAAGAATAGCTATAATAAAGGCCAGCAGCAGCTTTCACGAAAAATTAAAACAATACGAGCAAGCTGCACCCGGCGATGAACTGGTTGAAAATGAATTTTTAAACCAACAGGATGAAGTATTTACGATGTAATAAAAATGCAGAATAAAAAATGCTAAATGCTAAAATATTTTCCTTCACCGCTTCTGCCAAATGTGATAAAAAATAAAATTTTAAATAACTTAAACTAAAAAAATAACAATGGCCAATTACTTTAACACATTACCGCTTAGAGAGCAATTAAACCAATTAGGCGTTTGCGAATTTATGAACAGCAGCGAATTTTCAGATGGTGTAAACGCACTCAGAGGAAAGAAAATGGTGATAGTAGGCTGTGGTGCACAGGGCCTGAACCAGGGTTTAAATTTAAGAGATTCCGGTCTTGATGTATCCTATACTCTGCGTAAAGAAGCGATTGAACAAAAAAGACAATCATGGAAAAATGCAACTGAAAATAATTTTACAACCGGCACTTATGAAGAATTGATTCCTACAGCCGACCTGGTATTAAATCTTACTCCTGATAAACAACATACGGCTGTTGTAACATCCATCATGCCTTTAATGAAAAAAGGAGCCACGCTTTCTTATTCGCATGGTTTTAATATTGTGGAAGAAGGGATGCAGATCCGTAAAGATATTACGGTAATAATGGTTGCTCCAAAATGCCCCGGTACAGAAGTAAGAGAAGAATATAAAAGAGGATTTGGTGTGCCTACACTAATTGCTGTGCATCCTGAAAATGATCCGGAAGGAAAAGGGCTGGAGCAGGCAAAAGCTTATGCAGTGGGCACTGGCGGGCATAAGGCGGGTGTATTACTTTCTTCTTTTGTTGCCGAAGTAAAATCTGATTTAATGGGAGAACAAACTATTTTATGCGGCATGTTGCAAACAGGTTCTATTCTTTGTTTTGATAAAATGCTGGAAAAAGGAATTGATAAAAGCTATGCTTCTAAATTGGTACAGTATGGTGTAGAAGTTATTACCGAAGCATTAAAGCAAGGTGGTGTAGTAGCCATGATGGATCGCTTATCTAACCAGGCAAAAATAAAAGCTTACGAAATTTCAGAAGAATTAAAAACCATCCTGCGCCCTTTGTTTCAAAAGCATCAGGATGATATTATGAGTGGGGTGTTCTCTGCAACTATGATGGAAGACTGGGCAGCAGAAGATAAAAATTTATTAGCATGGAGAGCCGCAACCGGTGAAACTGCTTTTGAAAAAACTCCGGCGGGCAGTATGGCAATTGCAGAGCAGGAATATTTTGATCATTCGCTGTTATTTGTAGCTATGATAAGAGCAGGTGTAGAACTGGCTTATGAAACAATGGTGGACTCGGGCATTAAGGCCGAGTCGGCATATTACGAATCATTGCATGAAGTACCGCTGATTGCAAACACTATAGCCCGTAAAAAATTATTTGAAATGAACCGTGTTATTTCTGATACGGCTGAGTATGGCTGTTATTTGTTTGATCATGCCTGTAAGCCTTTGCTAGCCAGGTTTATGAGCAAAATAGATACTGATGTTATTGGTAAAAATTACAACACAGGTAAAGATGGCGGTGTTGATAATAAAAGGTTGATTGCAGTAAACAAAGCATTACGCTCACATCCCATAGAAATAATTGGTACACAATTACGGCAGGCAATGACTGACATGAAAGTGATGCCCCTAACTACTAAAGGAGAATAAAAAGTTCAGAAATTTTAGTGCAAAATAAGTATTTATATGAATGAAACAATAATAAGTAACTCCAGACAAAAGCTGTCTTTAGAAAAAAAGGATATACTTAATTTTGAAGAGGCAGTAATGCGTTTAAAAAATGTGGTGATCAGAACGCCGCTTACCTTTAACCAGAATCTTTCTGCAAAATACCAATGCAATATTTTCTTAAAAAGAGAAGATCTGCAGGTGGTGCGTTCATATAAAATTCGTGGTGCTTACAACATGATGAGCAATCTGCCAACGGATCAGTTGCAGCGTGGTGTTGTATGTGCAAGCGCCGGCAATCATGCACAGGGGTTTGCTTATTCCTGTAAAAAATTAAATTGCCGCGGCGTAGTGTTTATGCCCGTGATAACCCCAAATCAAAAAATACATCAGACAAAAATGTTTGGTGAATCTTTTATAGAAATAAAATTGGTAGGCGATACATTTGATGATTGTGCCATTGCTGCAAAAATATATACAGAAGAAAATGGAATGACATTTATTCCACCCTTTGATGATTATAAAATCATTGAAGGGCAGGGAACCGTGGGCGTGGAAATTTTAGAACAACTGAATGAAGAAGAAAACATTTCTCACCAATCTTCGCTGAAATCTTCTCCTTTTCCCTCTCCGCCAACTGGCGGAAGGATAGGTGGGGCAGATTACTTATTTATTCCTGTTGGTGGAGGTGGCCTGAGCGCAGGCGTTGGAAGTTATTTTAAATCCTTCTCCCCAAAAACAAAAATAATTGGTGTAGAACCTGAAGGTGCACCCAGCATGTATGAAGCATTAAAAGCAGGCCACCCGGTTACATTAGAAAATATAGAACGCTTTGTAGATGGGGCTGCTGTAAAACGTGTTGGCGAAATAACTTTTTCAATTTGTAAAGACGTGCTGGATGATATGCAACTGGTGCCTGAAGGAAAAATTTGTACCAGCATATTAAAATTATATAATGAAGATGCCATTGTGGTAGAGCCTGCAGGTGCTTTATCTATTGCAGCTTTGGATGATTATGCTGATGAAATTAAAGGCAGGAATGTTGTGTGCATTATTGGGGGTGGCAACAATGATATTGACAGAATGCAGGAAATTAAAGAACGCAGCCTGCAGTACGAAGGATTAAAACATTACTTCCTTATCCGTTTTGCCCAAAGGCCGGGTGCTTTAAAAGAATTTGTAAATCATGTGTTGGGAGCTGACGATGACATTAACCGTTTTGAATACATTCAAAAACACAATAAAGAAAACGGGCCGGCATTGGTAGGCATCGAATTAAAATCAAGAGAAGATTACGAAGCCTTATTAAAAAACCTGGACAACTATAAAATAAATTATACCGAATTAAAACAAGGCGATAATGCTTTTGGGTATTTGGTATAGGCCAGGTTTAAATAACTAACAGCTACTATCTTTAAAAATCCAGCTACCAAATTTGGTAACCGGATTTTTTAAAATAGTAGCTGTTAGTTATTTAAAGCTGGCTACACCAAATACCCAAAAGCATTATCGCCTTGCTTTAATTCGGTATAATTTATTTTATAGTTGTCCAGGTTTTTTAATAAGGCTTCGTAAT
>JANLQE010000273.1:0-1548 GCA_031367625.1 Bacteroidota bacterium | reverse complement strand
CCCTTTTTAAAGAAGTACGCAAGCGTTTACTTATTCAGTCTGTTACAATGCTTGTTGTTACCGTAGCAGGGAATAACCTGATTCACTTTATTCTTTACCAAACTATTTTTGATAATTATAATACCGGGATATCGCAAACCGACGAACTGGTAAGCAGTAATGCCGCAGCACTTTTTTGTACCATTATGATCATTGCAATTTATGAGAGTATTTATTTTATGCACCAGCTTCGTCACTCAGTAGAAGAAACAGAAAATTTAAAAAGGGAAAACCTTGCAGCACAATTAAATGCTTTACGTACACAGGTAAACCCTCATTTTCTTTTTAATAATTTAAATACCCTCAGTTCCTTAATTCCGGAAAATCCAAAACATGCAGTTGATTTTGTACAGCAACTCTCCAAAGTGTACCGCCATATACTTGAAGTAAAAGATGAAAAAAGTATTTTATTAAAAGACGAACTGGAAGTTTTGAATGCATACACATTTTTATTAAAAACAAGGTTTGAAAAAAACCTTGAAGTAAATATTAATATCCCGCCAGAAAAAATGCAGCAGAAAATTGTGCCGCTTTCTTTACAGATATTAATGGAAAATGCCATTAAGCATAACATAGTTTCATCGGGCAAACCATTGCAGATAAATGTTTTTACAGAAAACGGGAGCCTTGTGGTAAGCAATAATTTGCAAATGAAAAATCAGATCAATGAATCCACAGGTATTGGGCTGGATAATATACGTAACCGCTATAAACTGATTAGTGAAAAACCTGTGATGGTAACAGAAAGCGATACCAATTTTACTGTTTCCATTCCATTGATAGATAACTGATATGATGAGAGTAATCATTATTGAAGATGAAATACCTGCTGCCAGGCAACTTGCAAAATTATTGCATAATTATGACGGCAACATTGAAATTGTACATCAATCAGACAGTGTGGAATCAAGTGTACGTTATCTTGCCGCAGCTCAAAATATTGATTTAATTTTTATGGATATTCAGTTAGCGGATGGATTGAGTTTTGATATTTTTGAAAAAATTAAAGTAAACATCCCTGTAATTTTTACCACTGCGTTTGATCAGTACACTTTAAAAGCCTTTAAGGTAAACAGTATTGATTATTTATTAAAACCTGTTGACGAAAATCAATTACGGCAATCATTAGAGAAGTATCAATTGCTTTATCCTAAAACAACCACAAATTTTTCGGATAAGATTCTAAAGCTGATGCAGGATATGAATGCAGTAAAGTATAAAGAACGGCTACTGATAAAAAGAGGGCAGCAACTTAGTTATCTTAAAACAGAAAATACTGCTTATTGCTTTGCTGATGGAAAACTCTGTTATGCTGTTGATTTTAATAACACAAAATATCTTTTGGAAAATAACCTTTCGCAATTAGAAGAACAACTGCAGCCTGATAAATTTTACCGTATCAACCGGCATTTATTAGTGAATATTGAAGCCGTAAAAAAAGTACATACCTGGCTGGGAGGAAGATTAAAAGTAGAAATTAACCCAACTACCACCGCAGAAACTGTGGTA
>JANLQE010000230.1:0-30605 GCA_031367625.1 Bacteroidota bacterium | reverse complement strand
ACTATTTTTACCACCCTACAGCCCTGAACTAAACCCGGCAGAAAATATTTGGGCAATGCTTAAAAGAAAGTTTACAAACAGGCTTTATAATACCCTCGATGAGGTAAGTGAATTTATAACAGCCGCAACAAATTCTTTATCACAGGAAAACATTAAAAGCACCTGTGGATTCCCCTATATCTTCGCAGGTATAAATTGGACTAATTAATATTTATAATTGGTATTAGGCTGTTACGCTGATAATTTTCATATATAGTTACAGAGGTTTTTGCAAATAATAAAGCCCCACTTTTGGGTGAGGCTTTGTGGTTAAGAGAAAATTTTATTTTATAAAGATTTAAGATATTCTATCAAATCTTTTTTCTCTGCTTCATTTAAATTTAATTTTTTGAAACCGTTGTAATGATTTACAACATCCATTAATGTGGCAAATCTTCCATCATGATAAAAACCTCCTTTTGTATGTGTCCACAAACCCCTCAGGCCTTGTGTAACATAAGTTTTGTCAGGCGAACGGTTTGATTGAAAATCATCAATACCAATATCAGATGCTTTGTGTGTATTCCATCCGGGCTCGGTAAAAAGAGGAGGAACATGACAACCTGCACATTTTGCTTTTGCGCTGAATAAAACCATACCCCTTACTGCTGCTTCTTTATTATAAATACTATCCGGTGCCTTTGGGGCCGGAATGGCTAATTGATAGAATTGAAGTGCTGCCAGTTTACCGGTTATAAGATCTGGATTATTGCGTTTGTTTCCGGCACCTGTTTTTGCTGCAACAGGATATTTTTTAGCATCATTTAAACGTTCATCATAAAAATTTCCTTTCCCTGCCAATTCAAGATTTGCAACAAAAGCATTCCAGTAGGTAACATCGCCCCATCCACCTGTCCAGGTGTGAAGCGTGTGTCCTGCATGACCAAATGCCTCGGGTATTAAAGTAGCTGCAGATTTTCCATCAGGGCGAAATGCTTTTCCATCCAGGTTAAGCAAGGCATCAAACTTACCGGGCCCCCAGCTTGCCAATACTTTTCTTACAGTGGCAACATCTACACCCAGGGCATCGGTTATAGGTTTTAAATTTGGAGCCATTGATACAATTGCCCCAACGTTTAAATCACGGTTTGCCCAACCATCCAGGCGATGGCCGATACCGGGAGCAAATGCATCATCAACTGTTGAGTGGCAGCTTGCACAGGTAAGCCCGATTGATACCAGCTTTTTATTGTTATCAAAAGTTCCCTTCACACCTACTACGGCATTCAATTGTAAAAGGGTAAGTGTAACTGCAGGGTCGTCTAAATTTACTTTGCCCGCTTTTATAGCAGCTGCTACATCAGCAGGTATTACATCCATGTCCACTTTTAATCCTGCACCCAGCGCAGCTTTAGGAGAGAGGCCACCACCAACGCCGCCATTTTTTTCTCCCAAAATAGCTTTGTGTAATTGAAGTGCATCCGTCCAGTATGCTTCATCCCCAAAGGTTTCAAAGCGAAATGTTTGCTTACCTTCTGCCAGCATTCTATTGGCATTATCCGTAATTGGATCATCCTTTACATTATCTGTAACAGGCTCTTTATTTTGGGCATTTGAAGAATTGCTGCATTGCACAAACTGACTTACTGATACAATAAGTATGATTGTGCCAATGACTGTTGCTGTTTTAATGGAAGTTATTTTCATGACAGGCTGTTTAGATTACTAAATTATTTCTGTTGCTCTGAGTGCGAAGTAAAAATATTATCTCTTATTACAACTTTTCAATCCGTATCATAACACCGGCTGTTAGCCTGTTGCACCTTGAGAGATGAAAATGCAGCAGGTCTTCTTTTTTATAAAATTTACTCAATGAGTTTTGCAGCATGGCTTTGGCCCGGTTCAATCTTACTTTTACATTCACTTCGCTCAGGTCTAAACATGCCTGCGTTTCTGCAACATTCATATCTTCAATTTCCCGCATTATAAATACGGTTCTGTATTTTTCTGGAAGCTGGCATATGGCTGTTTCCAGCGCCAGCTTTAGTTCTGTGTTAATTACTTTCATAAGCGGAGATTGTGATGCTCCCGAAGACTGTTGATATATTTGCTTTTCAATCATGTCATTATTTATGGTTAATGACTGTTTGCTTTTTTTTATTCTCAGCAGGCTTTCATTAATAAGTATCCGGGTAAGCCAGGTTGAAAAACTTGATTTAAATGCAAACTTTTTCAGGTTTTCGTAAGCTTTTATATAAGCCACCTGCATCACATCTTCTACTTCTGCATCATCGTTGATAATTGATATACCAATGCGGTAAAGCCTTTGGTTGTAACGGCGCACTAATAATGCATACAGGTTTTTTTCACCTGCCAGCACACGGGTAATAATTTCATTATCAGCAATAGATTCTGTTGCAATAATATCCTGGTTGTGCATTTTTTCCATCGGCTGCTTATTAGAGTATGCTGTTACAATAAGGTTACAAAATTAGGTTACTATTTTTTGTAACCTTTTTCCGGGGTTTTACTCCAATCTGTACCAATGGTAGATTAAAAAATAAAAAATACTACTGAAAACAATAAAATTTATACACTAAAAAACAATAACATGGATACTACAATTCAACAGGCCGGAACAGTACAACAGGTTTTAAAATATACTTATGGTATTGTACCCATTGTGGCAGGCTTAGATAAATTTACCAACCTGCTTACCAATTGGGAAAATTATTTGAGTCCATCCATCACAAATATGCTGCCCTTTAGTGCCGGCACTTTTATGCACATTGTGGGTGTAATAGAAATTGTTGCAGGGCTGTTGGTTTTGCTGCGCCCCCGCATTGGTGGGTATGTTGTAATGGCATGGCTTATTGCTATTGCACTTACGTTAATTGTGGGAGGGCATTATTATGATACAGCAGTAAGGGATCTTACTATGGCTATCGGTGCTTTTTGCCTGGCAAAACTTTCCGGCGTTTATACTTCATCAAAAGTTGCTTCGTATGCCAGCTAAACAATTTTATCCGTTGTTTTTAAATCAACGGGTAATTTTTAAAATACTTTAAATTGCAGAATGGAATCACATATTGTAAAAATAAAATCAATAGATAAGATCACACCTGATGTAGTAAAAATTGTATTGGAGAAGCCGGCAGAATATATGTTTACGCCGGGGCAAGCTACAGAAGTAGCTATTAATAAACCGGAATGGGCGGAAGAAAAAAGGCCTTTTACATTTACCAGTTTGCCTGTGGATAATGATTTGGAGTTTACCATAAAAACATATCCATCCCACAAAGGCGTTACCAACGAATTATTAAATTTAAAACCTGGTGATGAACTGATACTTCATGATGTGTGGGGCGCCATTGCTTATAAAGGTGAAGGGGTATTTATTGCCGGGGGCGCAGGCATTACGCCTTTTCTTTCTATTTTCCGGCACCTGCATACCCTTAATAAGATTGCCGGTAATAAATTAATTTTTGCAAATAAAACAAAGGCCGATATTATTCATGAGCAGGAGCTTAAAGATTTACTGGGAGATTCATTTATCAATATTTTATCTGATGAAGCCATTACAGGGTATGAGCATGGCATGATTACCCAGGATTTTTTAAAAGAAAATATGGGCAGTTTAGATAAAATATTTTATGTATGTGGCCCGCCGCCCATGATGGATGCCATACAGGGATATTTAACAAACCTGGGCGTAGGAGAAAATGCGGTGGTGGTAGAAATTTAGTTTACTGCTACAATAATTACAAGAAGAAACTCAGAGAGCGTGGCCGATAATATTGGGAGTAGAAATGTTTTATATGCAGCTCCTTCAGAGTTTTGCAAAAAAGATTGAATTTATTTTTTCTATTAACATTTCACTCTTCCATAGCTATTAACTTTAATTCCCAAAACAAAGATTATTTTAAATATTTATCAAACCATTTCAGGTAGCGTTCAAAGCGGTCCACCTGGTAGGATGGTTTTGTGATGCCATGAAACTGGCCTGGATAAATGATCAATTGTGCAGGAATACCCAGCGACCGGAGTGCCTGGTACATTTGTTCTGCACCAACAGATGGCACATTAAAATCTTTTTCGCTGGCCATAAAAAGGGTAGGCGTTTTTATTTTGTCTGCTTTAAAAAATGGATAAGAAAGGTCCATCCATTTTTTAGGATTTTTCCATGGCGCTCCTAATTCTGTTTCGTATTGTGCCACATACTGATCTACACCATACATACTAAATTGCAATGAACTGCCTGCACCGCTGGCAGCAGCTTTAAAACGGGTATCTGTAGCAATCGTGTAATTGGTGAGTATTCCGCCATAGCTCCATCCACCAATGCCCATATTTTTTTCGTCGGCAATTCCTTTTTGTACCAGGTAATCGGCAGCTCCCAAGATATCCAATACTTCTTTATTTCCCCAATCAGCATAAATTGCTTTTGTAAAGTTGATGCCCCGGCCATTGCTGCCCCGGTAATTTACTGCTGCCACTGCATAGCCTGCAGATGCAAGCATTTGACGGGAAAGATCAAAACCATAATCATCCTGCCCTACCGGGCCGCCATGAATAAATAAAATAAGTGGTAATTTTTTACCGGCATCTGCGTTTGCGGGGCGGTACAAAATACCTGATATTTTGGTGCCGTCTTTACTGGTAGAAGTAAAGCCTTCTACATTTGCTAATTGAATTTTATTGATAAACGAGTCCTGCACATTGGTAAGCCTTCTTACCTGGTTATTTTCTACTGCATACAATTCGGCGGGCAGTTGAGGTTCGCTCATAACAGCCACCATAGCACCCGTTGAAAGATTTGTTTCAATATTAGAGAAGCTTCTTTCTCCGCCTGCAACCGTTGAAATGGAATTGGCTGCTGTACTAATTTTGCCAATATATTGTTTCCTGTCATCGGTTACCAAACAGGTTAAATACTGTCCATCATTTGTCCATTGTAAATCACTCACGTTTCGGTCAACCGCAGTTGCTAATGAACGGATGGCGCCATCTGCAGGTGTTACCAATGAAATGGTATTTTGGCCATACATCGTAAAATTAAGATTGCTTGAAGAACTGGTGTAGGCAATGGTTTTACCATCGGGGCTCCATTTCGGATTTCTATCTGCACCCGGCCAGACAGTAAGTTTTTTGATAGAGGCATTTATAACAGCATCCATCACCCATATATCTTCATTCTCATTTTTATCGGGATCGGCAGAGCGGTTGCTTGCAAAAGCCAGTTGCTTTCCATCGGGGCTCCAGGCCGGCGATGTTTCATCAAAATTTCCTTTGGTAAGGGTATCTGTTTTTTTTGTACTAATATCAAAAAGATAGAGGTGAGTATGGCGGTTTTCTATCCAGCCTGCCTGATCCTGCTTAAAATGATAACGGTCCATTACATAAGGCAGCCGGGTTTTAGTTTTAGCGGTATCTGAAAAATCCTGGTCACGGATGTTCATTACAATTTTTTTTCCATCAGGGCTCCAGGCATAATCATCCAAATCGCCTTTGAGGCTGGTAATCTTTTTGGCTTCGCCACCCCGCCTGTCCATCAGCCAAAGCTGAGCAAGTTTTTCTCCATTTCTGGAGGAAACAAAAGAAAGGTATTTTCCATCAGGGCTCCACCGGGGGCTTGATTCTGCTTCTCCACTATTGGTAAGCTGTACCGTTTCTTTTCCATCCCAGCTTACCATCCATACATCACTGTTTCTATTGTCCTTTGCCGTATCCACGGTACTAACGGTATAGGCTACCCATTTACCATCCGGCGAAATACGGGGGTCAGCAACGTTCTTCAACAGATAAACATCTGATGGTATCAAAGGTCTTTTTACAATATTCTGTGCAGAAGCATTTACAAGAAGCGTAATTGTGCAAAGCAAAAAAAACATTATTTTCATTTGAATTAGTTTTTATGATCAATTATTAAAATAAGCGTTATAAAAAGCATGGTTTTAAACAGGGTGTACCGTTTAATTAAATCGCTAAAATCTCTTCGATGATAATTCTTTCGTTGCTTAGCCTGGGCACTTTATGCTGCCCGCCCATTTTGCCTTTGCTGCGAAGCCACTTTGTAAAAAGCCCTTTTGTTATGGCATGCACTACGGGTAGCCGCAGGGCAATATTTTTATAGCGCTTGGCTTCATAATCGCTGTTAATATTTTTTAATGCATTATCCAGTTCCTGCACAAATTGCTGCATATCGTTTGGGGCTTTATCAAATTCTATCAGCCATTCGTGCGCCCCATTGGCGCCATCACTAAAATAAATGGGGGCAGCGGTATAGTCATTTACTACTGCATTTGTTTTTTCTGCCGCCGCCGCTATTGCATGGTCGCTGTTGTCAACAATTATTTCTTCGCCAAAGGCGTTTATATAATGTTTTAACCTGCCGCTTACTTTTATTTTGTAAGGATTAAGGGAAGTAAACTGCACCGTATCGCCAATTAAATAACGCCATAAGCCGCCGGTAGTACTTATTACCAAGGCATAATTTTTATGAAGTGCCACTTCGCCCAAACCGATAGTTTGGGGTATTGGTTTTCCATATTCTTCTACGGGCATGAATTCATAAAAAATACCATGCTCGGTAAAAAGCATCATGCCATCATCGCCGGGTTTTTCCTGGGCTGCAATAAACCCTTCGCTTGCATTATATATTTCCAAATAATTAATTGGGCCGCCGATTATTTTTTCAAATTGTTCACGGTAAGGCACAAACGAAACACCGCCGTTGATGTAGAGTTCCAGGTTGGGCCATACTTCTTTGATGGTAGCTTTCTGTTTTATTGCTAAAATCCGTTTCAGTAATAAAAGTGTCCAGGTAGGAACGCCGGCGAGGGAAGTTACATTTTCTTCTGCAGTAATTTGTGCCAGTTTTTCTATTTTATTTTCCCATTCATCCAGCAGGGCAATGCTAAGTTCTGGTGTTCGTAACCATTGCCCCCAAAAAGGAGAGTTCTGCATTAATACAGCACTGAGGTCGCCGTATTGTATATCGTCATTTACTTTACTTATCTGGTGAGAGCCGCCAACCACAAGGCTTTTGCCCGTAAGTAAATCGCTTGAGGGGAAATTTTTGTAATAATTGGTAAGCACATCTTTACTTGCCTGAAAATGATTATCCTGCAGGCTTTCTTCGCTGATAGGGATAAATTTGCTTTTATCACTTGTAGTGCCTGATGATTTGGCAAACCATTCCACCGGCGTATTCCATAATATATTTTGGCCGCCATCCATCATGCGCTGAATGTACTGTTTTATATCGTCATATTCATGAATGGGTACGCTGGCTTTAAATTGTTTTAATGTAAAGAGTTTGCTGAAACCATATTTTTTTCCAAACTCTGTGTATTGAGCTGCGGTTACCAATTGCTGCAATACTTCCCGCTGCGCTGCTACGGGGTGGTTTATCCAGTTGTGTATGCGCCAAACACGCATTCGTGCCAGGCGTGATATTACAGAAGAGAGCAGCTTCATTAAGAGCAAAGTACACAATAGAGGCGAAAGAAAAAAACATCAGCCTTAAACCCTCTCCACAAGTTGGAAGGAGCGAAAAAAATCATTGCTATTTTTACTAAAAAAATAAAGCATTTTGAACAGCCTTACCTGCTGAAATTATTGCAGGCCATCGGTTTATTGTTGAGGATAATTTTTACTGCTGACGGGCAGGCCGATGGGAGCGGCACCCCGAACGCAGTGAGGAGTATAGCGGACATCTGCTACAATGATGCAGGCAGATGATGCTGATTGCCCCAAAGCTTTTATATTTTGATATTTTTTATTTACCAGCCTTTTGATAAATGCATCAGCCCAACTATTATTTTCTGTTGATTTTTTTAATTTTTAGCAAATAAAAATCCCGGCAAAAGCCGGGATAAATATTTTTTAATGGTAAAAAAATATTTTTTAAAGCCCGCTGATGGTAAGGCCTATCTGTAATAATTTGGCAGAAGGTGCTACACCATCTTTAAATACGCCGGTAATATTGTAAGCCCCAAACAAACTGAAATTGCCATAACCTATACGGGCTGTAGCAGCAAGCCTGGTGGTATTAAAAAATTTCTTGGTGGCTGTTTTCTGGGTAGCATCATTAAGATTGGTACCTGCTGCATTTTGAAGCGTTCTTCCTTTGGTATGTGCATTAAGCAGTGTACCTATTTTTACTCCAATTGCGCCTTTCATGGTTTTGTTGGGTGTATTTGGGTTAGCACTAAACCTCAACTCTACCGGTACTTCTAAATAAGATGTAGATAATTTATATTTTTTAAAATGGTTAAGGGTATCTACTGCTGTAAAAGGCAATATTGTTTTTGCAGAAGAAATATCTACAAGCATTTTTTTAAAGTAGATATTGCTTGTACCTACACCCAGGCCAAAGGCAGCACTAAAGCGGGGATCGCCTTTAAAAGGTTTATCCAGCATTAAATAAACATTGGCACTTCTGTTAAAACCATTTATATGTCTGCTAATGCTATCGGGTAATCCCTGTAGATTATTTGAAGCAATTTGAATCATAAAATGATCTCCGGCACGGTTAGCCAAATCATATTTTTTCTTTACTTTGATAGTTTGTGAAAATGCGGGTACGGTAGCTGATAAAGCAAAAACAATTACTAATAATTTTCTCATAATGTATTCTTATGCGGCAAAAATAATTGGCTGCACGGTTAATAAAAGGTTAAATGAACAGGATAGGATAGAGTTAAATTGTTACAGGATTGAATTGTTTACTAAAACAATTTAGCCATTAAACCATATTTCAATTTGTTACGCCACTTCCTGCGTCATTGATTTACTTACCCGCTTGCGGTCATCTTCATTAAGGATCACTTTGCGTAAGCGGATGCTTTTTGGCGTTACCTCAATGCACTCATCCTGCTGAATATACTCCATACATTCTTCCAGGCTCATTAAAATTTTTGGCGCTGCTTTAGATGCATCATCGCTTCCACTTGCACGGTGGTTGGTAAGCTTTTTAGGCTCTGTTGCATTTACTACAAGATCGCCTGGCTTAATGTGCTCGGCAATTATCTGACCTGTGTAAACATCTTGTCCGGGATCTACAAAAAAACGTCCTCGGTCCTGTAATTTATCAATAGAGTAGCCGGTTGTTTTCTCTGTAGATTTGCTTATTAAAACGCCATTGCTGCGTCCGGGGATTGGCCCTTTCCAGGGTTTATATTCATGAAACCGGTGAGCCATTACAGCTTCTCCGGCAGTGCTGGTAAGCATATTGCTCCTCAATCCTATTAATCCTCTTGAAGGTATATCAAATTCCAAATGCTGCATTTCGCCTTTTGTTTCCATTACCAGCATTTCGCCTTTTTTCTGTGTAACAAGGTCTATCACTTTACCGCTGTATTCTGCAGGCACATCTACCACTAATACTTCATAAGGCTCTTGTTTGGCTCCATCAATATGTTTTACCAACACCTGGGGCTGGCCAATGGTCAATTCAAACCCTTCTCTACGCATGGTTTCTATCAATATGCCTAAGTGCAGTATGCCACGTCCAAATACATTAAAACTATCAGCGCTATCACTGTCTTCTACCCTAAGTGCCAGGTTTTTTTCTGTTTCTTTCATTAAGCGGTCACGCAAATGGCGGCTTGTTACAAACTTACCTTCTTTACCAAAAAATGGCGAGTTGTTAATTCCAAACAGCATACTCATTGTTGGCTCATCTACACTGATAATGGGCAATGCTTCAGGATTATCAACATCTGAAATAGTATCGCCAATATTAAAATTCTCCAACCCTACAATGGCACAAATATCTCCGGCAAAAACTTCTGTTACTTTCTTTTTACCCATTCCTTCAAAGATGTACAATTCTTTAATCTTCATTCTTTTGTTGCTTCCATCAGCCTGTAGTAATGCGATCTGCTGATTTTCTTTTATGCTTCCACGGGCTACTTTACCTACAGCTATTCTTCCTAAAAAAGAAGAATAATCCAATGAAGTAATTTGCATTTGCGAAGGGCCTTCATTTACTTTAGGCTCCGGCACATATTCTAATATGGCATCTAATAAAGGAAATATATTATCAGTTTCTGTAAGGGAGGTATTCATCCATCCATTTTTACTGCTGCCGTAAATTGTTGGAAAATCCAATTGCTCTTCTGTAGCATCCAGGTTAAAAAATAATTCAAATACTGCATCATGAACTTCATCAGGGCGGCAGTTTGCCTTATCTACTTTATTAATAACCACAATAGGATGCAGACCAAGTGCCAATGCTTTCTGCAAAACGAAACGTGTTTGGGGCATCGGCCCTTCAAATGCATCTACTAAAAGTAAAACGCCATCAGCCATTTTTAAAACCCTTTCTACTTCGCCACCAAAATCCGAGTGACCGGGAGTATCAATCACATTAATTTTAACGTCTTTATAGGTAACAGATACGTTTTTGCTAAAGATGGTAATACCTCTTTCTCTTTCAAGATCATTACTGTCCATGATAAGCTCGCCGGCATCCTGGTTTTCCCTGAATACTTTAGTGGCGTGTAAGATCTTATCTACCAGTGTTGTTTTGCCATGATCTACGTGAGCGATAATAGCGATGTTGCGAATGTTCATTTATGTATTTTAAGGGCGCAAAGGTAGGCATTTACAGCCGGATGGCAAGGTTAAATATCTATTAATATCAGGTGAATTAATTTTAGCATGTATTTGAGCCAGCCAGCCATTAATTTAAAAGAGATACTTAACTGTTGAAGGCGTAAAAAACCTGATATAAAAATGTTTACACTATCTGTTCATCAGACCCTCACATAAATCTTTCGCTTATCCAAAAAATAACCCACCAGCCAGCAAATCAGCATAACACTTACTGCAAACAGAAAAGAGCCAAAGTAATTTCCGGCATGAGCAAAAATATTTTGATATATCCATTGATATAAAGTGGTTCTGGTATCTACCCGGAAAAAATACAAAAGCGTGGCACCCAACTCTGATAATAAATAAATGAATAACGGATTGCGGCCAAACACTTCAAAGAAATAAGTCCACCTGGTTTTGTTTTTGAAATTGATGATATAAATAAGGGTGGCAAGAATAATACAATCTAAGCCAACAGTATGCAATACAAAAGAACTGGTCCATAATTTTTTATTGATAGGGAAAGCCAGGTTCCAGCAATAAGCGGCAAACACCAACGCTGCTCCGGTAATCAAAAGTTTGGTTAATTCTTCATAAGTATTTCCCTGCCTTACTTCGTTATTTCCGTAGATATCTTCCCGGCCGGGCAGGCGGGTTTTTTGCTGAATAAATTTTCCGACAATATAACCAGCCACCACATTGGCAACAGCCGGCAGCGTACTCAGTAAACCTTCGGGGTCAAAAGCCACGCCTTCGCCATGGTATAAATGTTTTTCATTAAGCAGCCACCTGTCAATTACAGATCCAAAATTGCCCTGCATATTAAATGGATATGCTGCATCTCCAAAAGCGTAAAGCAAGGCCCAATACACAAAAAGAAATACTGCACTTATAATTAACGCTGTTTTTGTTTTCAGGTAATAAATCAACAGCGAAGCAATGCCATAACACAATGCAATTCTCTGCAGTACGCCAAACACCCTTGTTTCTTCAAATGGTGCAAAAATCAGTTGATTTGTTTTATCCCATTTTACAAAAGGGAACCAATACATGAGGTAGCCCAATAAAAAAATAATAGCTGTTCTTTTCAATATTTTCCATAATACTTTTTGCTGCGGCAGTTTATCCCATTTCAGCATTACAAAACTCATAGCATTGCCTACAGCAAATAAAAACGAAGGAAACACTAAGTCAGTAGGCGTAAAACCATCCCACCTGGCATGTAGTAAAGGAGAATAAGTAGTGGCCCCGTTACCGGGCGTATTTACAATAATCATCAAGCAAATTGTCATTCCCCTGAATACATCAAGGGCTGTAAAACGTTGGGAGGCGACAGTCATTTTTTATAATTTGAGGCTATACAAATTAGCTTTTTTATTTTACACCACACAAACGAACATTTGTATCTTTAAGTAATTAAAAAATGCTGTCATGTCAAAAAATTGGACCCGCCGTGATGCTCTGAGGGCATTAAGCTTAACTGCAGGCGCTGCTGCTTTGCCTTTTTCATCCTGGGCTAAAACTGAAAATGGACTGCCAATTTTACTGCCGAAAGAAAAAATTTTATTAGACAAACCCATTACGGCCATCACACTCGGTGCAGGCAACAGGGGCAATGTGTATGGAGGTTATGCTGCACAATACCCTGAACAATTAGATATTATCGGCGTGGCAGAACCTATACCCTTCCGCAATGAACGCTATGCAAAAAAACATGCCATTAAAGATGAAAACCGTTTCTTAACCTGGGAAGATGTTTTTAAAAAACCAAAATTTGCTGATGCAATTATTATCACCACTCCCGACAGGTTGCATTACGGCCCTTGTATGAAAGCCCTGGAAATGGGCTATGATGTGTTGCTGGAAAAACCTATTTCGCCCAGCGAAAAAGAATGCAGGGATATTTTAAACCTTGCAAAAAAATCGGGCAGGGTTGTAGCCGTATGCCATGTGCTGCGCTATGCTCCTTATTTTGTAAAATTGAGAGAACTGATGCAAAGCGGCGCTATTGGTGAAGTCATCAGCTTACAGCACATGGAGCCCATCAGCCATGTACACATGAGCCACTCTTATGTACGGGGCAACTGGCACAACAGCAAAGAAACTACACCAATCATTTTGGCTAAATCATGTCACGACCTTGATATAATGCGGTGGATGATTGGCAAACCCTGCAAAAGTGTGCAGGCATTTGGCGATTTAAAATGGTTTAAAAAATCGAATGACCCACAGGGAAGTACAGAACGGTGTACAGATGGTTGTGCTATAGAAGCAACCTGCCCGTATTCTGCTTTAAGAATTTACTACCGTGATAGAAAATGGCTGCATCATTTTGATTTACCAGAAGACAAAGACAAACAGGGCGATGCCATTATGAACTATTTGAAGACAACCAATTTTGGCAAGTGTGTTTATAAAATGGATAATGATCAGCCAGACCATTACACCACTAATCTTTTATTTGACGAAGGCATAACAGCCTGTTTTAATATGGAAGCTTTTACCTCTTACGAAGGAAGAAGAACAAGGGTGATGGGCAGCATGGGTGATATTGTTGGTGATATGACTTCTTTTGTGATAACTGATTTTAGAACAGGCAAAAAAACAGAATGGAAAGAAGGAACCGATATGCATGGTGGTGGCGACTGGAGGCTTGTTGCCAACTGGATACAGGCTTTATCAAAAAGAGATGCCTCATTACTTACTTCTACCATTGACCAATCTATAGAAAGCCATGTGATGGGTTTTATGGCGGAGGAAAGCAGGAAGACAAAGAAGGTAATGGATGTGCTGATGTGAGTTTTTATCAAGATAAAGATTACAAGAAAGCCAATGAAATATTTTAACAGCACAGATAATATTATTTTCAAGCTTATCACTAGCACAGTATGAAACTTGATAGATATGAATTAATAGCTGGCCGCAACCTAACTGCTTTTGAATTTTTAAGTGAAGGCAAAAAAGGAAAGATTATAAAAATTATTCAGTTTCAGCAAATGAACCTTGCAAACCTGTACAACCTTTCATTTGGTGATAAAAATACAGACACAGGCGAACTTGATGATAAAGCTGTTACCGATAATGGCGACTCTGAAAAAGTACTTGCAACTGTAGTAGCTGCCCTGTACGCATTTGCTGGCCGTTACCCCGAAGCATGGGTTTATGCAACAGGCAGCTCCAACGCAAGGACAAGGCTTTACAAAATGGGAATCAATAAATATTTTGACATCGTGGCGGCTGATTTTGATATTATGGGTGAACATCAAAGTGAATGGGAATGGTATAACCCTGGCAGAGAATACCAGGCTTTTGCAGTACACCGAAAAAAACAGTAAATTTGAATCATGAAGACAATGCTTGAAATAAATAAAAATAAGGTGCCTGCTGTTCGGATTGACCCTTCATTAGACAGGTATGACAATGTTGTACTTTTTCCTGATAAACTTGCAAAAGCAAACGAGCAGATAAAAAAGTCGGGTTTCCCCAAGTTGTCCGGCAAAAGGCAGAGCCGCTAATTAGAGTTGGCTGCTATAAAGCTACTATGAAACACAAAAAACTCTTTCTCCCCAATATTGGCCTCTGCATTCTCCTGGATTTAATAGGCATGGCCACCTATATTCTCCCAGGCCTGGGAGAATCTGCAGACATAGTATGGGCACCCATTTCAGGCTTTATATTTTACAAATTATTTGGCGGCAGGTTTGGTATAATTGGTGGTGTTTTAAATTTTTTAGAAGAAATAATTCCCTTCACTGACATCATTCCATCCTTTACCATAGCCTGGGTAATCAGGTATATCAGTGCATCTAAAGAAAAAGAAAAAAATAAACTTAATACAAATACATCTGGTTTAATAAAACCTTAGCTACGTACCGACTGCCTAAAATGAAATTCAGTTTGGTATGAGCTGTAAATTTTCTCTTAATTATTATTTCACAAAAAGGGATATTTGCATGTTTAACGGTGAAGTATGATATTAAAAAATAAGCAGCGGTTTTTTTTAAGCATTTTCTTTTTTATTTCCGGGTTTAGCTTTGCTACCTGGGCATCCCGTATTCCTACAATTAAAACATATTTTAATTTAAATGAGGCAGAATTAGGAACCGTTTTACTGGCCATGCCGTTGGTATCATTGATTGGTTTGCCATTTTCAGGGTGGTTGGTTGCAAGGTTTGACAGCCGCATACCATTGTGTTTTGCTTTTGCAACAAATACCATAGCCCTTGCCTGTATTGGATTTGCAGATACAATATTTACCTTGGTTATTTCTATTTGCCTCTTTGCATTAAGCATGCGGATATTCAGCATAGCAGTAAATACACAAGCCATAACGCTGCAAAAGAAATTTGAAAAAAAAATTATAGGGTCTTTGCATGGTTTGTGGAGTACCGGTGGTATTTGCGGAGTAGGATTTTCTACCATTATTGTAGCTAAAAATATCTCTATCCAGGTTCATTTTTTAATCGTTGCCATCTTTGCATTTTTGATAACAGTTTTTGCTTACCGGTTTTTGCTTAAAAATGATCGTGCCACAAAAGGCAATAAAATCATACTTGGTAAACCAGACCCGTATATTATGTACCTCGGCTTGCTCGTATTCTTTGCGGCTATTTGCGAAGGAGGAATGTTTGACTGGAGTGGCATTTACTTTCATGAGGTTTTAAGGGTAAAAATTTTTACTTACGGATACCTGATCTTTATGTTTTTTATGGCTCTTTCCAGGTTTTTGTCAGATATTATTATTACCCGTATTGGCATGAAGGCCACATACCTGTTGAGTTCGGTTTGTGTAGTGTCCGGTATTGGAATGGCTGTTATTTTTCCGAAATTCTGGTTTGCAATGGCCGGGTTTTCATTGGTTGGTTTGGGCACAGCATCCATTATTCCCATGACGTATGCACTTGCAGGCACCTCTAAAAAATATTCTGCCGGCATGGCAATATCTATCATTGCAACGTATGCTATTGCCGGTATGTTATCAGGCCCTCCTTTAATTGGTTACCTGGCCCATGCATTTAACCTAAGGCTCTCTTTTATAATTTTTGCTTTTTCAGGGCTGATGCTAATTCCTATTTCTCAGCTCTTCTTCAGGCATCAAAAATCTTTGGATAAAATCAATGATTTAAACGAAGCAGCATTACCTGAATAGGTATTATTCATTTTACATTTTACGCTGCTTTACTATTTTTTCTTAACCTTATTCATAAACTATCAAAAACTGATTGATTAACTTACGCACTCGTTTTAAAAAAGATTTTAAAAGAAAACAGATTGATGTTATTATGATTATTGTTTAAAAAATCAACACAATAAACTGTTATTCTAAAAGAGAAATATGACGGAAGAACATAAGCGCTTAGAAGAAAATGCTACCAAAGATATTCCTCTTGAGCAATGGGGGCCTTACCTGAGTGAGCGGCAATGGGGAACCGTAAGGGAAGATTATGGACCTTATGGAGACGCATGGAATTACTTTCCGTACGATCATGCGCACAGCAGGGCATACATTTGGGGCGAGGATGGACTTGCCGGTATATCTGATTATTTTCAAAACCTGTGTTTTGCTGTTGCCTTATGGAATGGCAAAGATCCGATATTAAAAGAAAGGCTTTTTGGCCTCGGAAACAGTGATGGCAATCATGGCGAAGATGTAAAGGAACTTTATTATTACCTCGATAATATTCCTACGCATTATTACATGGAATATCTGTATAAATATCCGCAGCAGGAATTTCCTTATAACGATTTAAAGACGGAGAATCGGAAACGTTCAAAAGAGGAGCCGGAATATGAAATTCTGGATACGGGTGTTTTTAATAACAATGAATATTTTGATGTTACCGTAACCTATGCCAAGTATAGTTCTCAGGATATTTTTATCAAAATAAATATCCTTAACCGCTATACAAAAAGCGCTGACATTACAGTACTGCCAACCCTATGGTTTTATAACCGTTTAAGCAACGGTAATCTGGCAAAAAAACCAATCATCAGCAGGCGTAATAAAACTTCGGTAAGGGCTACCCATGAGCGGATTGGTTCTTATTATTTGTATTTTCAACCCACCAGGGTTTCTATGTTTACCGAAAATGAAACTAATACAGAAGTAATAACAGGCATCCCAAATGCTACTCCCTTTGTAAAAGACGCCTTTCACAATGCTGTTGTAAAAAAGAAACATTTTAGAGCGCTTCGTAAAAAAGAATCAGGAACTAAGTTTGCCCCTGTTTATTCTTATAAAATAGATGCTGGTGAGTCAAAAACTATTTATCTGCGGTTAAGTAATAAAGAATTGAGTGATCCCTTTGAGCAGGGTTTTGAAAATATATTTTCTGCAAGAAAAGCAGAAGCAGATGATTTTTATAAGGCCGTACTTCCGGCAAATATAAGTGACGAAATGTTGCAGATACAGCGCCAGGCATTAGCCGGGCTATTATGGAGCAAACAATATTATCATTACGATGTGGAGCGGTGGCTTACAACCGGCGATGGAATTACAGAAGTAAACCAGGGTAAATTACAGGGCCGTAATCACGACTGGAAGCACCTTAAAAACCAGGACATCATTTTGATGCCAGACAAATGGGAATACCCGTGGTATGCTGCATGGGATCTGGCGTTTCAGTGCATATCAATGGCCAGGATTGATGCAGTTTTTGCCAAGCATCAATTGTTGCTCATCATGCGGGAATGGTACATGAAACCTGATGGCCAGTTGCCGGCTTATGAGTGGCACTTCAGCGATGTTAATCCACCTGTACAGGCATGGGCAGCACTGCAGGTTTACCGCATAGAAAAATCTATGAAAGGCAGCGGCGATATTTCTTTTCTTAAAAAGATTTTCCATAAACTCATTATTAATTTTACCTGGTGGATAAACAGAAAAGATGCTGCCGGCAATAACATCTTTCAGGGCGGGTTTCTTGGCCTTGATAATATTGGTGTATTTAACCGCAGTATTCAAATGCCCGGTGATATGCGGCTGGAGCAGGCTGATGGAACAAGCTGGATGGGAATGTATGCGCTGAATATGATGGAAATGGCGTTGGAGATTTCCATGCACGACGAAACTTTTGAGGATACCGCCACCAAGTTTTTCGAACACTTTGTATTAATTGCTGAAGCCCTGAATCAACAGGGATTATGGAATGAGGAGGATAAGTTTTTTTATGATACACTCAATGTATTTCATTCTGCACCCGTACAGTTACGCATACAATCTATTGTGGGGTTAACTACTCTTTTTGCAGTTTCCATTATTGAAAATAAAGTGTTTGATCAACTGCCGGATTTTAAAAAAAGAAGTTTATGGCTCGAAAAATACCGGATTAAAAATAACAGGTTCTGGCCTAATGAAGAACATACAGGAGGTGAAAAAACCTTACTGTCACTGGTTCAGCAAGACAGGCTTAAGCATATACTTGTACGCCTGCTTAATGAAGATGAATTTCTTTCTCCGGGCGGAATAAGGGCCTTATCGAAATATCATGAAAAAAATCCTTATGCAGTAACAATTGATAATGTTGATTACACCATTCAATATGATCCCGGCGATTCAACATCCAACCTGTTTGGCGGCAACTCCAATTGGCGGGGGCCCGTATGGATACCAATCAATTATATTATCATTCAATCAATCCGCAGGTATGGAGAATTTTATGGCGATGATTTATTGGTAGAATGCCCCGCAGGCTCTGGTAATAACATGAACCTTCAACAGGTAGCAGATGAATTAACGCACCGGGTAATTAGTTTGTTTGAGAAAGATGCAACCCAAAAACGCAGGCTGCATGGAAAGTATAACTGGTTTTATGAGCAGCCGGGTAATGAGCACCTGGTATTATTTTATGAGTATTTTCATGGCGATAATGGTACCGGCCTGGGCGCAAGCCATCAAACAGGCTGGACATCATTGGTTGCCCAACTGATCAGTGAATTACATGAAACTTACCGTACGGGATAAGTGTTCTGCAAACAATTCATTTACCAATAAAAAACTACCTTCAATCCTCATTTTTCAGCAATGCCTTTTCAATTAAATTCACCATATACACCTGCCGGCGACCAGCCCGATGCTATCCGTCAGTTAACAGAAGCAATACAGGATGGCGAAAGATATCAAACGCTGTTAGGCGTAACCGGTAGTGGTAAAACATTTACCATGGCCAATGTAATACAGAATGTGCAGCGGCCCACTTTGGTTTTGACACATAACAAAACTTTGGTGGCACAATTGTATGGCGAGTTTAAACAGTTTTTTCCGGATAATGCTGTGGGCTATTTTGTTTCTTATTACGATTATTACCAGCCAGAAGCGTATATGCCCAGCAGTAATACTTACATAGAAAAAGATCTTAGCATAAATGAAGAATTAGACAAGCTGCGCCTGCAGGCAACGGCGCAATTATTAAGTGGCCGCCGGGATATTATTGTTGTGGCAAGTGTGAGTTGCATTTATGGCATGGGAAACCCTACCGAGTATGAAAATGGAATTATCCGAATAAAACAAAACCAGGTCATCAGCCGCCAGGGATTTTTACATGCCCTGGTAAATTCTTTATACCACCGCAGCCAGGGAGATTTTACCAGGGGTACTTTCAGAGTAAAAGGCGATACCATAGATATTAATCTTCCTTATGTTGATTTTGGCTATCGCATCAGTTTTTTTGGTGACGAAATTGAAAGTATAGAAACGCTGGAACTGAGTACCGGCAAGCGTATCAGCAGTGTAGAAAATGCGGCTATCTTTCCGGCAAACCTTTACCTGGCACCAAAAGATATGCTTGCACAGGTAATAAATGATATACAGGATGAGTGTGCAGCGCAGGTAGAATATTTTAAAAAATCGGGAAAATATATAGAGGCACAGCGTATAGGCGAAAGAGTTAATTACGATTTGGAAATGATAAGGGAGCTGGGCTTTTGCAATGGTATAGAAAATTATTCCCGTTTTTTTGACCGCAGGCAACCGGGTGCCAGGCCCTTTTGTTTACTCGATTATTTTCCAAAAGATTTCCTGACTATTATAGACGAAAGCCATCAAACCATACCACAGGTAAGTGGCATGTACGGCGGCGACAGGAGCCGGAAATTAGTATTGGTTGATTATGGTTTCCGCCTGCCATCTGCCATGGATAACCGGCCGCAGAATTTTCATGAATTTGAAAACCTTACCAACCAAACTGTGTATGTATCTGCCACACCGGGAGATTATGAGTTTGAAAAAAGCGGCGGAGTAGTAGTAGAGCAGGTGGTGCGGCCTACCGGCTTGCTGGATCCGCCGATAGAAGTGCGCCCATCTGTAAACCAGATAGATGACCTGCTGGATGAAATAGATAACCAGGTAAAAAAAGGCGGGCGTGTGCTGGTAACAACCCTTACCAAACGCATGGCCGAAGAGATGGATAAATACCTGCAGCGCATAAATATAAAATCTAAATACATACACAGCGAAGTGCATACTTTAGACAGGATAGAAATTTTACGGGAACTACGTTTAGGAATAATTGATGTGTTGGTAGGGGTGAATTTATTAAGAGAAGGATTGGACTTACCGGAAGTAACCCTGGTAGCAATTTTGGATGCAGATAAAGAAGGTTTTCTGCGTAATGAAAGAAGCCTTACACAAACTGCGGGCAGGGCTGCCCGTAATGTAGATGGCTTTGTTATTTTTTATGCTGATAAGATAACGGAGAGTATGCAAAAAACAATTGATGAAACTAACAGGCGCAGAGAAAAGCAGGTAGCATATAATATAGAACATGGCATTACACCAACAACAATCATAAAAACAAAAGCGCAGATATTTGCACAGGGAAGCGTGCTGGATGTAAAAGGCTATGATCCTTCAAACCCTTATGCCATAGCCCCTGACGAAGAACTGGTAAATGTTGCAGCAGAAGATCAGGCAGAGTATAAAACCATTCCTCAAATGGAGAAAGGTATTGGCAAAATAAAAAAAGAAATGGAGAAAGCTGCCCGTGACCTGGACTTTATGGAAGCGGCAAGGCTAAGAGACGAAATGTTTAAAATGCAGAAAGAGCTGGAGGGGATGCGGTGAAATAGTATTTAATATTTTTTGAATTTTCCTCTGATAGGAATTTCATAACCAAAAGGCCTTTTTTCCGATTGTATTTTATTTACAATATTTTCCCATGAAATTAAAAGTAGCTTTACAATTTCCCAATGCTTATTCATTCCTTGTGGAAGTTTAAGAAAAAAAATCCCTAAGTTAAAATGTTTACACAATTGATATTGTAATCTTGTTCTCTGAATATTTAAATCTCTGGTAATTAGAATTCCTCCTGACTTTCCAATGGCAGGAATAATTATTTCATCCTTTTCGCCTTTTCCAAATTGTGTTTTAGTAGACCTTACAATTATTTCCTTAAAATAACCTTTATTAAGAGAATTTAGCGCATCAGCAACATATTCTGAAAGATTTTCGTCAAGATACACTTCGATCATGCGGCATAACTTTTATAAAAGTTTACTGCATCCCACACTTGCTTTTCTGTAAGATCATATAAAATTGCAATAACTTCAACCGGCTCACTACTCTCATACATAGAAAAAATACCTTCAGCATTTATATTAGTTCCATTTATTACAGGTTGGCCAAATTGGTGTTGTGGGTCAACAACTATGGAATTGTTTTTCCCTTTTGGCCAATACTTCATTGCTAAATTATTTTTATCGAAATCAAGATTTAGTGCAAAATTTTTAATTATCTCTGAAAGATTAATTTGTTTTGTACCATCGGCAGAAATAAATAAATCTTCTAATTGGTATAATATTTTTCTTCCTGCCAATAAAACTTTATGTGATGCAAAAGGATAAGGTATATTTAATTCCTTAACCATACTTTCCCGGGCTTTCATTATTGCAAATGTCGAAGCACCTTTTTCTTTTAATAAAAAACAAGTATAAAGCTCAACTAAAACATAAAAATTTACAGCTTTTATTTTTTCATTTTTCCATGTATATGTTTCATTGAATAGTTTTTTACCTAATGAATTATCCCAATAATCTTTAACGTAACGACGGACTTTTGGTTGAGGATACCCTAATATTCTGGAGATGTCGGGAATTGTATAAATGCCCGAGCCAATTTGTTTTTTTTGGAGTATTGTAGCAGGCATTTTAAATTTTTAATGTAAATATATAAATTTAAGGCTAAACTTATTAGTAAAATTTATAGGAATTTCAATCCATTTTCTCAGGCCTCATCATCGGAAAAAACAAAACATCCTGAATACTTACCTGGCCGGTCAATAACATACAAATTCTATCTATACCAAAGCCGATACCACTGGTTGGCGGCATTCCATATTCCAGCGCACGTAAAAAATCATGGTCTATAAACATCGCTTCATCATCGCCACGTTCCATTAGTTTTACCTGCTCTTCAAAACGTTCCCGCTGCTCTATGGGATCATTTAATTCGCTGTAGGCATTGGCAATTTCTTTACCATTTACAATCAGTTCAAAACGCTCTACCAGGCCGGGTTTGCTGCGGTGCTTTTTGGTAAGCGGACTCATCTCTACCGGGTAATCTGTAATAAATGTGGGCTGTATATAATGATGCTCGCATTTGCTTCCAAACAGTTCATCTATCAGCTTGCCCTTTCCCCACTTTGCATCTGCGTGTATGCCTGATTGTGAGCATACACCTCGGATGCCTTCTTCATCCATTTCGCTTATGTCGTGGCCGGTATGTTCCTTAATAGCATCATACATACTAATGCGTTTGTAGGGCGCTTTAAAGCTTATTTCATTTTCGCCTGACTGCACTGTGGCAATGCCGTTTGTAGCAATGGCCGTTTTTTCCAACAGTTGCTCGGTAGTGTTCATCATCCATTCGTAATCTTTGTAAGCCGTGTAAAATTCAAGCACCGTAAACTCTGGGTTGTGGGTGCGGTCCATACCTTCGTTACGAAAATTGCGGCTGAATTCATATACCCATTCAAAGCCCCCGACGATTAATCTTTTTAAATATAATTCGTTTGCAATACGCAGATACATCGGCATGTCCAGTGCATTGTGGTGGGTGCTGAAAGGCCTTGCTGCAGCGCCTCCGGGGATGCTCTGCAATACAGGCGTATCTACTTCCAGCGCCCCATGATCATTTAAAAATGTGCGGATGGCATTCACCATTTTTGTGCGTTTGATAAATACTTCTTTTACACCGGGGTTTACAATTAAATCGGCATACCGCTGGCGATACCTGAATTCTGCATCTGTTACTTCATCAAAAGTTTCCCCATCCTTTTCCCTTACAACCGGTAAAGGTTTTAATGCTTTTGAGAGGATAGCAAATTCTTTTACATGTACAGAAATTTCCCCGGTTTTTGTAGTAAAAACATATCCTTTAATTCCAACTATATCACCAAGATCAATTAGCTTTTTCCAAACATTTTGATATAAACTTTTATCCTCACCGGTACAGATATCATCCTGCTTTATGTAAAATTGTATTCTGCCGCTACTATCCTGCAGCACCGCAAAGTTGGCTTTGCCCATATCCCTTATGCTCATTATGCGGCCCGCCAGGCATACTTCTGCAAAAGCTGCTTTGTTTTCTTCTTCTTTATAATTTTCTTTAATATAAACTGCTGTACTGTTTACGGGATATAGTGCAGCAGGATAGGCTTCAATACCCAATCTTTTTAATTCTGCTAATTTTTCTCTTCTAATAATTTCCTGCTCAGATAAATGTTGTATGCTCATAATTTTTTTATTGGCTGCAAAGGTAAATACAGTAAAGGACGATGCCAAGAGCGTATTTTTGATTTGCATATATGGGAAATCATTTACCCAATAACTCAACAGTTGAGGCATAAAAAAAGGCCAACATAAGTTGACCTTTTTTATATAAATATTAAAATTATTTATGGTTAAAGAGATAAAACACGCCTAACTGAAAACCTCTGTTAGTAGTTTTTTCAGCACCAGTTTCATTGATCTTGCTTAACCCAAGATTATACCGTGCATCTACACCAAAACCTGTTGAAGGCTCCACATAACCAATGCCTGCTCCCACCCCAAAGTCAACAGTTTTAAGCTGGCTTTTAATGTTTGTTTCCACATTATTGACCTCTGATTTTGCATTAATTAAAAACCCTATCTGCGGGCCGGCCTGCAGCCTGAATCCATTATCGAACATATATTGCAACAGAACAGGTACATTAATATAACCAAGCTTTGTTTTGTATTCAGAACCTGCAACAGTATATTTTGCCCCCTGTGCAGAGTAAACTACTTCGGGTTGCAATGCTATTTGCGGCGCAAGATGAATATGCCCAAGCAGGCCTGCATTAAAACCTGTTTTTGTATCGTATTTTGGGCCGTTGTCAGTATGGAGATTATAAAGGTTTACACCACCTTTAATACCAATGTTTACGTGTTGTGCATTTGCGGTACTCACCATTAAAATTGCGGCTGCTGCCACGCTTAGATAAAATTTCATAAAAGTTTTTTTTTGATATTTAATAAATAAAATAGATGCCCTTTTTAGGGATTTTAATACATCCTGTAATCCGGTAAAACAAAGATTGTTCCAATAACATATTTATTTTAATACAAATTGAGATATAAGGCCGATGGATTGGTACAAACCTGCTATATAAATGCTGCTAAAAGATTTGCAGCCGGGCTTCTACACCCGGTTGAAGTGGAAAGCCCGGAGGCACGCCCATGGCATGGTGAGTACCTGCCTTTGCCGGCAGGCTTGTAACGTAAAGCGGGCCAAAGCTGATAAAAGAATGTTAGTTTGTGTACTGATATATTTTAACAACAGTAACTTTTACTTTGGAAACAGTTTTGCTTATGTTATAAAAAATCTTTTATATGAAAAAAATTATTACTCTTTTATTAATTGGCAGCATTGGCCTTAGCAGTTGCGATGTACTAAAACAATTGCCTGGTGCTGCAGGCATAGGCGGTGTTACAGAAGGCGAAGCCGGGCAGGGTATTAAAGAAGCGCTGGGCCAGGGTTTGGTAAAAGCGGTGCTTCAATTAAATAATACGGACGGGTTTTTTAAGAGCGCATTTTATAAAATATTATTGCCGCCGGATGCACAGAAGATTGAGAATACATTAAGAGACCTGGGCTTTAACAGCCTGGTGGATAAAGCCATTTTACAAATAAACCGTGGGGCAGAAGATGCAGCCGGTTATGCAAAGCCTATTTTTGTTGATGCCATTAAAAGCATGACACTAAGTGATGCTATCGGGCTGGTGCGGAACGGTGATACAAGTGCCACTCATTTTTTCAGGGTGAAGACAACGGAAAAATTAATGGCTGCATTTTTACCGGCAATAAAATCTTCGCTGCAGAAAGTAGATGCCACAAAATATTATGGGGATATGATAACGAGGTACAATAATTTTCCTACCACGTTTAAAAAATTGAACCCTGACCTGGCAAATTTTGTTACGGCACGGGCCACAGATGCATTGTTTGACCTGGTGGCAAAAGAAGAACTGAATATAAGGACAAATTTTGCAGCAAGAACCACTGATATTTTGAAAAAAGTTTTTGGGCAGCGGTTTTAATACCGAATATAATATCTAAATAGTCCGAAATTATTTTTGCCGGTATAGTGCCATCTAATATTTACACGTAGCCCTGCGGACTACTTAGTAAATAAAGGTGGTATAAAATATTTTTAAAGCCAGTGAAAATTCACTGGCTTTACAATTTTCATACTGCCGTTTTAAACTGCGGGCATTTATTTTCTTTTGCCGGCAGCTTTTTTTCATTAGCCCGGATAAGCTCAATTATATTATACGATCTGGTATGGCAGAAGGGGCAGGCATGTACATCTCCTGCCGAATCAACGTATAAGCTTCTGCTACCCGAAAAACATCCTACCCGTCTTTGATGATATCCATGATATTGCATAGTTGGGTAATGTTTATAAGCAGTAGCGTAATTAAAAAATTTGAATAACCGTTCCAGTTCAGCAATATGCTTTTCATCAAGCAGTACATTTTTACCTTCGTAATGCCCCACACTTCTTGGCTCCAGCACCTGTACAAACTGTACCCCTAATTCCTTTGCAAAATTCATATAAGGTATTACATGACCCCCATCAATAAACTGTTTAGTGGCACATATACTGATAGCCGTAACCATGCCGGCCTGCCGTGCGGCTTTTACAGCATTTACAGCTACATCAAACGCAGCAGGGTATCCCCTGAACAGGTTATGCAGTTCAGGAATATAATGATCAATACTTACCACTATTCCTTTGCAGCCTGCGTGCTTTAATAAATCTGCATTTTCGGCAGTACAATTAAAACCGGCAGTAAGTACCCAGCAGTCACTTTTTTTACTGGCATATTTTATTAAAGGCAATAAATCTTTAACCCTCACCATGGGCTCGCCGCCACTAAAATGAAACTGCTGCACTCCTTCTTTCTGATACATATCCACCACTTTAAATAAATCATCTTTTGTAAATGATTCTTTTTGGTTAAGGTTATCCCACTCAAAACAATGTTCGCAGCGCATGGGACATTTGCGTGTAATGGCAAAAAAGACAAAGGATAATTTTTCTGTAGCAGTCAGCGGAAAAGCCTGCCGGCGAATTTCATTTTTCATGAAATGATCATAAATTTTAGAAGGCCAGCCGGGCCTGTATTGCATTACATAATATTTACCATCAATCTTATACATTTTTTTTAAAGCACCTCCCTGTACTGTATTTCTGAGATGAATCATTGATTTAAAAACCGTAAATACCTTAAGGGGATTTTTTATAATGATAAAAGCAAAATATATAAGGCGCAATTTGATCATCATGCGTACAAAATATTTTTCAATGCTGCCTGGCTGAACCGGGTTATTTATTTGATTACTGATTACCGGCTCAGCAGGCTCAACTATTTTATTAAAGGCTTTTTGTTTTATTGCCATGACTGTTTCCATAAAAAATGATTGATAATTTTAATAATGTTTTTATACCGGGTGTAAAATATTTTATCGTGATTTGGCCAATGTCTTTATATTTTCAGCAGTCATTTTTTTATACAGCCTCATGCCAAACATGGGGAATGCATAGGGTTGCCTGAACTGTTTTAAAAAAGCTATATCAGGCCTGGTTTTAAAATCCCTCACATGCTCATAATATCCTTTTGTGTGCAGGATATAAGTACGTGTTTTTGAACCCTCTTTTAACGGGCTGGTATTATAAATAATAGTTGCAGTATTACCAATATCGGGTTGTGCTAAATAAACAGCATCTTCTTTTTGCAGATCAGTCAAAACGTTTTTTCCTGATTCATCAGTTGCTTTTGATGGAAGAATTTTTTGTACCTCAAATGAATAATCATCTGAATAATCAATAGCAGCATAATCAATTTCCCAAAACATAAAACCACTGGATAATTTTATTTCTGCAACGGGCCCGGTGGTTTGCGGTAATTCAATTGGTATCACCATATTTCTTGTAGCTACCGGGCCAATGGTGGTTATATCCGTAATTTTTTCCCATCCATTGTTTGTTTTTATTGAAACCTGCAATGGTATCTGTTGTTCCCTGGTCCATTTTAATAATTCGGCGGCAGGCCTGTTTCTTTGTTTTTTAGTATAACGGCTATAGTAAGTACCAAAGCCTTTTGCCAGTTCGCCATATAAAAGATCAAGGAAGTAGGAATTTTTTAAACTCAGCATGAGTTTGGCTTTTTTTGCCGTGGCCGGTTTGTTGAATTGCATCCGCACTTCATTGCCGGCATTCTGTGCAGTAGTATCATCCATGTAGAGTAAAGCATTATCGCCGTCTTTAAGTAATGGCGCTGTTACATTTGTTTTTTCGTTAAGCACCGCAACGGTTGGCGCCTGTGGGGCCGATACAGTATATAAATTCCCTTTTTCATCAGATAATACTTTACGGGTATTATCATGCGTAATTACCCAAAGTTCTGCCATATCTGTAAACTGGTGTTCATGTAATTCATTGCTTATTTTTAGCTGCAAAGAGCCATCGGCTAATGGTTCCATTTTAAGCGGCATATAATCATGCCTTGCCAATTGCGGGTAAATAGCCCCGCCAAAAATTTCGCCCTGTAACGAAAAATTATTACCATCATACGCACTTACAAAAGGGCAGGAACTTTTTGTAGCCGCAATGATAACGCCTACTAATGCAATAGAACCCAGCGTATAACCAATTGCTCCTACCACATAACTGCTGGTGGTTCGTTTTTTATCTTTTTCAATTACTTCTATTTTTTGAATTTTGTCTAACTGCAGGCTGTATTGCCCTATTGCTGCGGCATTATCCCGCTGTATATAGAAATGCACTTCGTTAAGAACCATCAGATCATCTATACTGCTTTTTTTGTATTGCAGGTTTCCTTTACGCCCATTTACAAGATGTAACTGGTGGTTGGGAGCTAAAGTATCAAGCGTGCAACTCAGTGTTTTTTTATCGTCGCTTAAACTGATATTATTCATATAGTAAGCCTGGTTTCCGTTTCGTAAAACAAAATACCTGTTTTGCAGTTTAAGACTGTCAATGGATACGGCTTTTGCAGGGCTGCTGCCAGCCGGTGTTTGCGTGGCTTTGTAAAAATTGTGGCAGGCTGTAAAAAAAAGTATTATGCAAAATACAACCAGCATGGTGCGGCTTTGTTTTGTGTGGGGAATCATAAAAAAAATATTTAACGGTTAAAGAAATTTATTTTATCCATTTTTTATTTTAAATAAAAGGATAACAACAGTTTTAAAACTCATACCCTGCGGCAATACTAAAATACCTGTTCTGTATATTGCTTATGTACTCTTTATTATTACTTAAATTAACCAGGCCGTAGGTGTAACCGAGGTTAATAGAAAAGCCGATAGGAAGCATATAAGCTGCCAATACATTAATGCCAAGATCAAAACTTTTTATTTCATTACGGAATTCTTTATTATTTAATAAAAAGGCCGGGGACAACCCACCCCCTATAAAATAAATACCATTCTTTACCTGGGATTTATACAGCATATTTAAAGGGATTTCCAGGTAGTTAAATTTGTAAGGATAGCTATAGAAGTCTTGCCTGCTATCTCTTGTGCCTTTGCCTACATAAAGCAGTGCTGGCTGAAAGACCAGGTGTTTGTTTGCAGCAATATTTAAATAGCTTCCGACAACTATATCTGTTTTCATTTTTATACCTGGCGAAGAACTATTGTTTACATAATTCATTTTAATGTCTGCAAAAGCTACCCCTGCTTTTATGCCATGTGTTATTTTATATGCCGGCTGGCTGTATGAGTTTATGGTACAAAAAAGAAACAGGATAAAACAAATATGCGTTTTCATAATTGTTTATTTAAGGTTAAAAGAAGAAGTGTTAAAAGGGCAGAATCAGAAGCTATTAAATTTACTTTTTAAAATTAAGGTTTGCAACAGTTATTTTTTGCGAAGCGGTAATGAAATTCTCTTTGAAATAACCTGTTACGGATTAAAAACGGGCAGTAACGCAAATTGACTTATTTATCTTTCCAGGTTTATAAAAATCTCTTCGTATTTACCTGGGGCAAAATCTTCCCGGCTAAAAAGGGTAACATTGGTTGCTGTTAAATTTCTTATCTCAAGCGTGTCGTTATTTATCACCACTTTTGAATCTGTCTTAACCGCATAAGGAAAAGATTGGATGACCCCTGCGCTGGTTACAAGCACGTTGCCATTGTCCTGAAAATCAAATGTAGCGCCAGTACCAGGTTCGGTATCTGCAGTCATTATTCCGTTGTCGTAATCTTTGGTTGTTACGTTTTCAACATTCCATTTGCCGGCCAGTGAAACCGGTATTTCTGCTTTGTCTTTTTTACATGAGCCTAATAATATTATTACTACCAGGCTGAACATTAATTTAATTTTCATGATGATTTGTTTTAAGTATATGATTAAATTTATTTTACTATTCTTATGGGCCCTTTGCCTGCAAGTCTTTCACTAGCCTGGATAATTTTATTTGCACCGCAACGGATCATTAAATATGCTAAAAGGATAAGGCCGCATTTTTTATTTAACTTCTGGATACATTTATCCACCCCACCGGGTTACCATCGTATTTTTAAACCCAGTACAGCAAAGGATTGATTGCCGATTAAAGTTTTTTGTAATACCGGCGCCTTTTCTATATCAATAAAAGCTGATGCAGCCATTGCTCTTTTTTTATTTTTTGAAGCAGCAATAAATAAAGCAGTTCCGGCAATTACCCCTGCAGCGCTTAGCAGGTATTGAGTGGTGTAAGATTTGTATTCTGGTTCTGCCGTACCAAGAGAAAATAAAGATGTTAAACCATTACCTACTGATTGATCTACATCTTTTGTAAGGGTGATAATAAGGCCTGCGGTTCCGGCACCGGTTAATATCCATGCCGCTGTTTTCTGGTTTGTCCTTTTTTTAAGATACTCTGTTTTGGATAAGGGTTGCTTTTCATCAGCCGGTTGGCCAAAAGAAGTTATCGAAGGGAGAGAGAAGAGGACAACCATAGCTAAAAATGTAATAAGCCTTTTCATGATTTTTTATTTTTATTCCCTACACTGTTAAAGGATTTTCGGGTTACTCCTTATTGCTGAATCAAAGCTACTGTACGCACCCGCCGGTTCATAATGGAGTAATGCGCCGGCGCTATGGTTTTAAGTAAAATATTGTTTAGATGATGTGTTCCTGATGGCAGATAGTTAATAAATACTGTTTTTTAGAAAGCGGCAGTAGTTTTGGTATTTTTTGCAAATGATGATGCTATGCTTTTGCAAAAAATGCAGGAAATATTTTCGTTTTTTAGCAAGCTATTTTAATGATAATATTTTTTTATACTGTTTTATTACTGATATAGCACTTGTGGAAACCGAATGATTGGGCTGACTGTTTTTTCAGAAGAAATATTTTCCATTCTCTTTAGCTGGCCCTCTATTAAAAACTGTTTTAGTTTTCCGGGCAATACAGAATCCAGCCGCTTCATCATACCATTCCAGAATCCGGGGATAATTATTTTTTTCCGTTGCAGCATTTTTTCAATGGCAA
>JANLQE010000227.1:0-2789 GCA_031367625.1 Bacteroidota bacterium | reverse complement strand
ACTATTTTTACCACCCTACAGCCCTGAACTAAACCCGGCAGAAAATATTTGGGCAATGCTTAAAAGAAAGTTTACAAACAGGCTTTATAATACCCTCGATGAGGTAAGTGAATTTATAACAGCCGCAACAAATTCTTTATCCCAGGAAAACATTAAAAGCACCTGTGGATTCCCCTATATCTTCGCAGGTATAAATTGGACTAATTAATATTTATAATTGGCATTATTTTGATTGAATAAAAAAGCGCACACCCAGTGGTATTTCTAATGAAAAACTGCTGCCACGGCCAGGTGTTAAAAAGCATTACCAATATAAGTATGCTCTGTGGCTTTACGGATGTAAATTATTTTGTACGCACTTTTAAAAAAATGGAAGGCATTACGCCGGGAACTTACCAGATTTGTATGAAGTAGAGTAAACTCCGCAGCATTTCTAAAAGCAAGGAATTATAGTAAAGAACATCTTACATATTTCGTCTGTACTGCCCACCAACACTATACAAAGCATTAGTTATTTCGCCCAGCGAACAGTACTTAACGGTTTCCATTAACTCCTGAAATAAATTGCCATTATTAACCGCTGCCTGCTGTAGCTGCTTAAGCATTGCGGCACTTTTATCTTTATGCCTTTGTTTAAAAGACTCCAGGGTGGTTATCTGTAATTCCTTTTCTTGTGTAGTTGACCGGATCACTTCTGCAGGCAAAATTGTGGGAGAACCTTTTTTGCTGAGAAAAGTATTTACCCCTACTATAGGATATTCGCCTGTGTGTTTTAATGTTTCGTAATACAGGCTTTCTTCCTGTATTTTATTGCGCTGATACATCCTTTCCATTGCACCTAATACTCCGCCTCTTTCTGTGAGGCGGTTAAATTCTGTCAACACTGCCTGTTCTACCAAATCCGTCATTTCTTCTATTAAAAATGAACCCTGGTTTGGGTTTTCATTTTTTGCTGTACCCAGCTCCCGGTTTATAATTAATTGTATTGCCATGGCCCGGCGCACACTTTCTTCTGTGGGGGTAGTTATCGCTTCATCGTAAGCGTTAGTATGTAAAGAATTACAGTTATCGTAAATGGCATACAGTGCCTGCAGTGTTGTTCTGATATCATTAAAATCAATTTCCTGCGCATGCAAACTTCTACCGCTTGTTTGAATATGGTATTTTAATTTTTGGCTTCGGTCATTTGCTTTGTATTTGTGCTTCATTGCTTTTGCCCAAATGCGCCGGGCAACCCGGCCAATCACTGAATATTCAGGATCCATTCCGTTGCTGAAAAAGAAAGAAAGGTTTGGTGCAAAATCATCAATGTTCATTCCCCGGCTCAAATAATATTCTACATAAGTAAACCCGTTTGCCAAAGTGAATGCAAGCTGAGTTATTGGATTGGCCCCTGCTTCGGCAATATGATACCCGCTGATGCTTACACTGTAAAAGTTCTGCACTTTATTGGTGATGAAATATTCCTGCACATCGCCCATTAACTTCAATGCAAATTCTGTAGAAAAAATGCAGGTGTTTTGCGCCTGGTCTTCTTTTAAAATATCAGCCTGCACCGTGCCTCGTACGGTAGAAAGTGCCTTTTCTTTTATCTGCCCGTAAACATCTGCAGGCAAAACATCAGCACCGCTTAAACCGAGCAGGCGAAGACCGAGACCGTCGTTACCGGGAGGTAAAAGTCCAGCCCCCCTGCCCCCCGGCGGGGGGTTCCGGGAAGTCTGTAAATCATTTAAAGCATTTTCTTTTTGCAAAGAATTTAATATCTTAGGAAGTGCAGTATGATGAATTGGCTTTCCATCTGTGCCAATATATTTCGGAAGCGTTTCAATATCATATTTTGCTTCAATAATTTTATTTACTTCTGCCTGTAAATTATTTTCGATGATATATTTTTCGCACTGTTGATCTATTGCAGCATTCATAAAAAATGCCAGCAGCATGGGAGCCGGGCCGTTAATGGTCATGCTCACTGATGTTTTGGCATCGCATAAATCAAACCCACTGTATAATTTTTTTGCATCATCTACTGTAGCAATGCTTACACCGCTATTTCCCACTTTACCATAAATATCAGGGCGCTGTGCCGGGTCTTCACCATACAATGTTACACTGTCAAATGCAGTGCTGAGGCGCTTTGCAGGCTGCCCCAGGCTTACATAGTGAAACCTGCGGTTTGTTCTTTCCGGGCCACCTTCGCCGGCAAACATCCGGGTAGGATCTTCACCCTCTCTTTTTAAAGGGAACACACCTGCCGTAAAAGGAAATTCGCCCGGCAGATTTTCCTGCAACTGCCATTTTAAAATATCTCCCCAGTCGCTGTATTTTGGTAAATAAACTTTTGAGATAACACTACCGGATAAACTTTTATAAGTAAGCGGTTGCTTGATAATTTTATCCCTTACTGTAAATTCGTAGAATTCTTTTTTGTAACGGTCCTGTGTAGCCGCCCAGTTATCAAGCAGTTTTTTATTGCTGGTAGTTAATTTTTCTTCTGTTAGTTTTATTGCATCAGAGATTGCCTCATCGCTTACCATTTTTGCAACCCCTTTTAATTGGTAAAGAGCTGTTGCAATTTCACTTTGGTTTTTTACCCAACTATCATATTCTTCAATACTCTCCACAATTTCTGAAAGATAGCGCACTCTTTTTGGCGGAATAATAGTGGACTGGCTGGCTGTATCTTTGGTGTGTACATGATGTTCTATTTCGCCATGAAATTTTATGCCTGTTTTTTGTGCCACTTTTTCCATCAGCCTTTCAAACAATTCATTTACGCCTGCATCGTTAAA
>JANLQE010000210.1:0-5830 GCA_031367625.1 Bacteroidota bacterium | reverse complement strand
TATTAAGTCTTTTCATTATGGCTGTATCACTAAAATTAATATAACAATGAACTTAGTTACTGTGCTGATTTTAATTTCAAGTCTGTCCTTTTTGGGTTATGGAATTGCATATTTTATATCACCACAAATTAAAAATGAATTCAAACGGTTTGGGCTTGAGAAAGTAGGAACACTTATCGCAGTTTTGGAATTATTAGGCGCAGTGGGTCTGCTGGTAGGTTTAAAGATTCAACTTATTTTATTGATTTCTGCAGGAGGCCTGGCGATATTAATGTTTTTAGGTGTTGCAATCAGAATAAAAGTTAAAGACAGCCTTTGGATATCATTGCCTGCCTTGTTTTTTATGGTATTAAATTCATACATTTTTTTGATGTCGCTGCGGTATACTAAATAATCTATTTGTGCAATTCTATGGCTGGTTATTTTGGAAAAAAACTACTGCCTATTCCCAGCAACATCTCTCAACGAGCCATGAGCAAAGCCGAGGAACGTTGCGCTAATAAGAAATTTGAATATTTATAATCCAACTCCCGCAATCGCAACCTTACTATCACACAACGCCATGGCTAAGAGACATTGCTGAGAATAAGTCTTACAAAATAGCTGACGATCCATAATTTTATATTTACTTTATCTTTGAACCAACCGGTCTAAAAAAAGATATAAATTAAATTATGTACCCTGTTAGTTTATATAAAGTAATAATTGGCTCACTTCTGGTATTTGCAGGCAATTTGCTGAATGCCCAAAATATCATCTATAACTTTACCGGTACCGGCGATTGGAACAATCCTGCTAACTGGAACAATAATACTATTCCTCCTATTGTTCTCCCTAACAGCTCACAAATTAATATCAATCCATTGCCGGGTGGCCAATGTATTTTAAGTGCACAGGAAGTGATTGCTCCGGGTGGCTCACTCATTGTTCAGCAAAATGCAAATTTTTTAATCACCGGCAATCTTGATATCCAGCCCGGCACTACATCACTGCCAAATACAATCGATAAAACAGATACTTTAAAAGTAATGGCTTACAACGTACTCAATTACGGTGATGGATGCCAGGGTTCGCTGAGTACACTGAACAGTTATTTAAAAACAATTATTCAATACACACAGCCTGACCTGCTCAGTTGTGAAAAAATGACAGCATTCGCCGCCACTGCCACAGGCGCAGCAAACTACGCAGCCGTGATTACTGATAGTGTATTAAATATTCTTTTTCCTAACCGCTTTGCATTTGCAACACCAACGAATGTTGCCGGTGACACAAAAATGAGTTGTCTGTTTTATAATAAACAAAAACTGACGTTTGTAAAAACAGAAACCCTGCTTGCCAGCGTAAGTGATTTTGATATGTACAAGTTGTATTACAACGATCCTAATTTAACCATTACACACGATACCACTTTTTTATATGTAATAGTAAACCATACCAAATCGGGATCGTCCAGTACTATTCGTGACACCCAGGTGAGTTCGTATATGACAACGCTGAGAAACAAGTTTGCTTACCTGCCCAATGTAATTAACATGGGTGATTTTAATATTGCTAATAGTGCTGAAGCAGGTTATCAGTCAGTAATCAGTAATGCTGACAGTACTACTATAATGAGCGATCCTTCATTTTATCCGGACATGGTTAATCAATATCCTGCCGACTGGACTAATAATGCTGATTTATATTCTTCGTTCCTCACTACTTCAACAAGACAATCATCCAGTGTGCCTAATAGTTGCGGTACAAGCGGTGGTGCAAAATCGTGGTACGATCATATTTTTATTTCGCCGTGGTTGATTAAAAACACTGATTATATTTCATATATTCCCAATTCCTATCAAACTGTAGGCAATGATGGAAACAGATTAAATGTATCTATTAACAGTACCAGCCCTGTCAATAATCTATCTGCACCGGCATCTGTTATCAATGCAGAATTTCAATTCTCAAATAAATATCCAGTTACAATTAAATTGTTGGCGAGGGCAAACCGAAGTGGCAGCAGCCCTGTTGACCCAATTGAAAGAAATTAATAAAATGCTTGCCGGCTATCCTGTTATTGACCAACGACCGAAGCATACAGCTTTATACTTCATGAATATTTTTAAGGCATTCGGTATTAGATTACAAGCCTTCACCGGTATTTTAGTGTACCTTCGCAAATAAATAATCCTGTGTATATGATCACTGCTACTAATATTGCCTTTACCATCTTAATAAAAATTAACGGGCGGCAGAGAGAATTTAATTTTCGTAAGCGGCCCGACTCCAACTACGATACCGATACCAATGATGACCACAGCAACCGCTATACTTTCCGCATGGAGAAAGCAAATGCTGAATGGAAAATAAATGGTAAGCTGCTGCCAGCCTGGCTTATGGAAAGTGAAGGATTGATAAGTGAAGCATTAAAGAAGCAGGAATAATTTTTTTATACTTTTAATAAACCGTTTTACCGGGCTGCTGCATCCAGCTTTTGAAACGCATACATCATACAACTAACATGCAGTGCCTGCACAAATTCATTTCGCTGCAGCATGGATCTTACTTCTTCTACGGGTATCAACAGCACTTCAATTTCTTCATTGTGGTCAAGGCTTTGCACCGATATTTTTTTTCCACCTGTGGCTAAAAACAAATGAGTAAAATTATTCAGCACGCCGGGATTGGCGGCAACTTTTCCGACATGCTCAATAATTGAAAAATCATAACCGGTTTCTTCCAGCAGCTCTCTTGCAACAGCATGTTTTAAATCTTCGCCTTCATCAACAAAGCCACCGGGCAATTCCAGCAATGTATCTTCTACCGGGTGGCGGTACTGTTTCACCATCACCACTTCATTGTCTGTTGTAATGGCCATGGCACATACCGTCACCGGCAATTCCACTACAAAATATTCAGGAATAATTTTTCCATCCGGCATCTCACACCTATCCTTACGGGCTGTAAAATAGTGATGCCTGGAGATGTATTCTGAAGATAATTTTTTCCAGTTCACGTTGTTTTTTTTAGTTATGAGTTAACAATACAATTATAAATATTTCGCTTACAAAACTCATAACTCATAATTCATAACTCATAATTTTTAACTCCTCATTCATTACTAATTCCATTTCATTTTTTCTCTTAAAGAAGTAATATGAGCTGTGTGGTGCCTGCTGTGCCAGGCGTACATGCCCAGCAAATACCAGAGTGTCATTTGTTTTTGATGTTCCGGATGAAACACTGTCCTGCTCCACTCTTCCGGTTTAATTGCCCTGATCACTTCCACCCATCTTACATGCAGGGCATGCAGCAGGGTCAGTGAAATATTGATCGGGACAAGTTTTGTATCCGCAAGATTTGCCCATGCTGCTTCATCATAAGATTTAATGGTGGGGTTATCTTCTGTGAGTGCCAACTTAAAACGGATATAAGCATTTGCATGGCTGTCTGCCACATGATGCACCAACTGCTTTACCGTCCAGCCTCCCTCACGGTAAGGAGTATCCAGTTGTGCTTCATCTAAATTCAACACCGCATTTTCAAAATGCTGTGGTAAAAATTTTATGTTGGTCAGCCATTCCTGCAATTGCTTTTCAGAAAATGGTTGTGGCTCGTATTTGCCAATTGGATAGCGAAGATCTTGCATGATTAATTGATTGTTGATAATGTTATAATTGATAGGATTAGGTATTTTAATAGCAAAGCCTTAGCTGTATAGAGTTACTCCCTATTTACTTTTTTGCCTTCAATGATGCAAAAAGTAACAAAAAAAATCAAGGCTGCATAAAAAAGTCTAAAAATTTGAATGATTGGCTAAAATGAAATTAAGTTCCAACTGTTGAATATGGCCAGGCTTTAGTGCAACTTACGAACAAAGTACAAAACCTAACATTTGTAACATTAATTTCATTTTTTTTACGTCAACCATTCAAATTTTCTTAAAGCCTCTTTTTATGAGGCCGCCCTAAATGCAATAACAGTTTTCGTATTTGCTTATTCTACCTAATCCTATTAAGTAAAAAACATAGATGTGGAAGTTAAAAATACAAATCATGTTGTAAATTATACAAATATGTAACCATAAATCATTAATAATGTTGTAAAAAATACAAATATGTTTGTGATAACTATAAATAAGAATTTGATAACTATAAATGAGGATATAATAACTACAAATGAGGATATGAATATTACAAAGATGAATGCTACTATTACCTGGAAGAACTTGAAAATACTAAAACAGGATTGAAGAATACATTTTACGGATGCATCAATATAAAAACCGCTTTGCAATTTTTACTTACTGCAAAGCGGTTGTGCAAAAATGGGGTGTGATAATAGGGTTGTATGTGTCTATTTTGCTTTGAGCGGCCTGATAAATTTAATGCCTCCTACCTGTTTGAATTGTGGTGAGGCTGCGCCAAAGAGTGACTTTATGTATTTTTTTACTTCTGCTGCCACATCGCAAAGTCCTGTTTTTTCTGCATATAATGTTTTGTTTCGGTCAATGCGGCTATTGCTGAGATCTGTTATTGCATTAATTGCTGCGGTATTGCCTGCCTGCATGTTTGCTGCCATGGTATTGAGGGATGCTACCTGTAACTCGGTTTCGTTGGGTTTGTATGATGGTTCGGAAGATACTAATGCAATTAATTTTTGAAAATTGTCGAGTTGGGAATCGAAGCTTTGCTGTGATACGGATATTTGTTTGCTATCGGCGGGAGGTGCATCTGGTGCTGGTGTTGGCTTATCTCCTTTTCGGACGCCCTGAACTTTGCGGTTGATTGTTTTTGCATCAAGTACTAACTTAGCGGATGCATCGGTGGCTGCAAGTGCGTTTACAATTTTTGTAGCTAATGGTTTTAGGGGACCGAAAGTAATTTGCCTTGAATTTGTAACATTGATGAATGCGGTGCCTGTATCTGTAACGTTTTTAATTGCGGCTTTGGCGCTGGTGTGCAGGGTGCCTAATGCCGGTAACTGAATGGAGACTTTACTGGGATTGTAACTTGCTCCGTAGCCAATGCAATGAGAGATAAGGTTTTCGAAATTTGATACATTTTTTGCATGTCCTGTTTCGGATGTTGATGACATAGTTTTAAGGTTTTATGTGTTTATAAATTGGTTACGTGACTTGATGAAGAATTTTTTATAACCGTGGGAGAGGTAAACTATGTGCAGGATTTTGATATGATATTGGGGTAAAGAGATATGAATATAGAAAGTGTTTTTGATATTTGCAAGGGGTGTGGAGATATTTTTGAAAATTCTGTAACAATTACTTCCAACACAAATCTCCTCAAACATTAACAGGGGTATGTAGCCTTAGCCGACCCCGCCGCACTTAGGGAACCGAAATAAAGATTCGTGTGGGAACTTTTAAATTTAAAGAGGAGACTCCGAGGGGAATTATGGAGTTAAACATGGGATTGCAAGTAAATAAGTATTAATTTTAGAAGCTGTTTGAGTTATAGGATTAGGTATTTTAACAGCAAAGCCTTAGCTGTATAGAGTTACTCCCTATTTACTTTTTTGCCTTGATGCTAAAAAGTAACAAAAAAAATCAAGGCTGCATAAAAAAGTGTAAAAAATTGAATGATTGGCTAAAATGAAATTAAGTTCCAACTGTTGAATATGGCCAGGCTTTAGTGCGACTTACGAACAAAGTACAAAGCGTAACAGTTGTAACATCAATTTCATTTTTTAACGCCAACCATTCAAATTTTCTTAACGCCTTTTTTATGAGGCCACCCTAAATGCAAGAACAGTTTTTGTATGTGCTTATTCTACCTAATCCTATTGAGTTAATTAAAATATTTATCCTATTGCATAATTAAAGTTC
>JANLQE010000116.1:0-4963 GCA_031367625.1 Bacteroidota bacterium | reverse complement strand
GATGAAGGAAAACTTGGCATTATTCAGGCGGTTGGCTATCCATTACCAAGCTTCTCACATTTTAGGGCTACAGATATCTGGATGAGTGGATCTGCCAGCGACGAAGTATTGATAAACGGGTGGGCAGGCAGGTATTTAAATTATGAATATCCAAATTTTCCGGTGGGCTACCCCAACAGCGATGCAACTGATCCGTTGGGTATTCAAATTGGTTCTACTACCTCACTAACTTTTCAGGGGCCCGCTGTAAGTATGGGCATGAGCATAAGCAACCCCACCAGTTTTTACAATTTATTAAATGGCGTTCAGGATCCTGCACCCAATACGCCTGCAGGTAAAGAATTAAAATATGTGCGGCTGGTGGCACAGCAAACTTCCAAATATGGCACAGTAGTAAAAGCCGCTGCAGATAAGGTTACCCAGCAGGTAGCTTATCCCACGCAAAACGCATTGGCCGACCAGTTAAAAATTGTGTCAAGATTAATTAAAGGCGGATTAAAAACAAGGGTGTATATGGTGCAGTACGGAAGCTTTGATACGCACTCTTTACAAACTACCGCCACCGATACTACTGTTGGTAACCATGCCAATTTATTAAAAAATGTGAGTGATGCAATAAAAGCCTTTCAGGATGATTTAAAGTTTTTAGGGATAGAAGAAAGAGTAGTAGGCATGACGTTCAGCGAATTTGGCCGGCGTATAAAAAGTAACAGCAGCACAGGTACTGATCATGGTGCTGCGGCACCCTTGTTTTTATTTGGTAAAAATGTTATCCCTGCGGTGTTGGGCAATAACCCTACCATACCTGCCAATGCAACCGTTAATGACAACATACCAATGCAATACGATTTCAGAAGTGTATATGCATCTTTACTGGAGAATTGGCTTTGCGTAAAAAATGCCGACCTGCAGCAGATTATGCTGAAGAATTTTCAAAACCTTAATATTGTAAACAGTGCTTCATGCAAAATTGTTGATCCCAATGTATCAGGTAAAAGTTATCTGGAAATTTGGGGTACGCCTTTTACACAATCTACAAAAATTGTTTACAAAACTGATGGTGGCCATACTTTGCTGCAGATATTTGATACCATGGGCAGGCTTATAAAAACCGCTGTAGATGCTGATCTTGCTGCTGGCTCTTACAATTATACTTTTAACGGCGGCACCTTACCTGCAGGAATATATTATGCCCGTTTACAAAATGGCGCCACACAACAGGTAAAGGCGATGGTAAAAGTGCGGAATTAATTTTACGGGATTTTTTATCGAAACAAACTTTGCAAAAGTTTAGAACTTTGGCAAAGTTGTACACAGTGGCTAAAACAATTTTACACCCAGCGAAATACTGACAGAAGTAAAATCTGTACCCGTTGCTGCATCCCTGTTATAAATATTGAGGTAAGAAATTTTACCAGTCCACTGCTGTTTTTTAGAAAAATAAATACCGAGGGAAGGTTTTACGCCGAAATAGGTTTTTCCGTTTATAAAAGTAGGGCCACCAAACAGTGAAACATACGCAATGGGTGTTATTGCAAATGAGCTGCCACCAAAAAGATTTATCATGCCCCGTACACTTTCTATTTCGCTGCCATTGTAGGTTCTAAAAACTTTATCATCTTCAAGATAAATGTTACCGGTAAGTTCAATACCAGGTTTAAAATTTGTTTTGTTATTGTAGCATACCAACGCCCCAATACCTGCACCCCACGGATTATTTCCCAGGGTAATATCGCTGACAGTTTTGTTGTAATCTGCAAATAAATATCCTGAAGTTTTGTGTGGCGTTTGCGCAAAACCGGAAAGAACAAAAAGTAAAAAAGGAAGGATAAATATTTTCTTCATAAAGGAATTTAAAAACGGGATATATTTTTAAACAGACAGCTTACAAATTAAATTAGCTGCAAAGGGTATAAATGCTGAGGATAATTTTTATGCTGATGCCCTACGCCTGATAGAAACGGAAAGCCCGGTGAGGAGCCCCTCCGGCTGCCCAATTGAGGGAGAGTTAGCTGGGCTGCAGGGCTGGCTTTGCGCCGGACTTGCAGTGAATAGCAGGGCCAATGATGAGAGATGCTCAGTGGCCGGCGTACAAATTAATTTAAACCTATACTGCAATTTTCTCTACCCGGTTAGCATGGCGCCCGCCTTCAAATGCTGTATTCATAAAAATATCCAGCATTTTTTCTGCATCGCCGTCTCTTACAAAGCGTGCAGGAATGCAAAGTATATTGGCATCGTTGTGTTTGCGGGCAAGTTCTGCCAGCTCTTCTCCCCAGCAAATAGCGGCACGAACACCGGCGTGTTTATTGGCCGTAATAGCCACTCCATTGGCACTGCCGCACAATAGTATTCCAAAAGAGGCTTCTCCACTTTCTACAGCATTGGCTACCGGATGTGCAAAATCCGGATAATCTACAGAATCTTTATTAAACGTACCATAATCTTTAAACGTTCTTCCTTCTCCTTCTAAAAAAGAAATCAGGTCTTCTTTGCAATCAAAACCGGCATGATCGCAGCCGATGGCTATTGGCATTGTTGGGTTAAATATGTTCATATCAGCAGGTTTTTAAATAACTATAAAATTAACGCATTCTCCCGTACAGCCCTGCATTTATTTACCCTTATTTGTGCAGTACAAAAAAGAAATGCTGTAAACTGGTCTTGCATAGGGATATACAGCATAATATTTTTTGTGCAACCGTTTTCATTCTCTTTAATTTTGCAGGCTTCGTATATTTGAGTGCCTGGCAAAAAAATAAATAACTTATGGTAAAAGAAAAGATACTGGTAATTGGCGCCTCCGGCCAGATTGGTGTAGAGCTTACACTGGCACTGAGAAAAATATACGGTAATACAAATGTGGTAGCATCCGATCTGCGGGAAGAAAATCCTTTGCTGCATGGCACGGGGCCGTATGTATCGCTGGATGTAATGAATAAAGAAATGCTGCATGTGCAGGTGATACGGCAGGGCATTACACAAATTTATTTACTGGCCGCAATTTTATCCGCCACAGGCGAAAAAAATCCGGCACTTGCCTGGCACCTCAATATGCAGAGTTTATTAAATGTGCTGGATATTGCCAAAGAAGAAAGCCTGCATAAAATTTACTGGCCCAGCAGTATTGCCGTTTTCGGGCCTACTTCTCCCAAAAAAGATTGTCCTCAAAAAACTATTATAGAGCCTTCTACGGTGTATGGTATTTCTAAATATGCAGGAGAATTTTGGTGCAATTATTATTTTAATAAATATGGGGTTGATGTCCGCAGCCTTCGTTATCCGGGGTTAATTTCTTACAAATCTGCACCGGGTGGCGGCACTACCGATTATGCCGTAGAAATATTTCTGGAAGCACTGGAAGAAAAAAAATACCAATGTTTTTTAAAGGAAGATACTTACCTGCCCATGATGTATATGCCCGATGCCATCCGTGCTACCATTGAATTGATGGAAGCGCCGAAGGAAAAAATTACGATCCGTACTTCTTACAATATTTCCGGAATGAGTTTTTCTCCGGCAGAAATTGCTACAGCCATTCAACAGCATATTCCCGAATTTAGCATCAGTTACCAAACCGATTACCGCCAGGCCATTGCCGATAGCTGGCCCCAAAGTATGGATGATAGTTTTGCTGCAAATGACTGGGGCTGGAAACCGGAATTTGATCTGGCAAACATGACTTCTGATATGTTAGAGAATTTGAAGAAACAGGAAAAATAATTTTTTGGCCGGCAGTTCTGCGGCAAATTTTATTCGTGCATTCGTGGCAATTGAATAGGCCGCAAAGACGGTAAGGCGCAAAAGGTTTTATATTTTAATCTGCTGTTCTGAGGCAATAATGATTCGTGCATTCGTGGCAAAAACCTCTTCTTCAATTTTTTACAATAATTTTAATAATGATTCAAAAGAAAAAAATATTTTTATTTTCCCTGTTCATTCTTTCATACGCAGCTGGCTTTTCCCAGGTTGCAGAAAACCAATTTATAAAACTCGTTGATCCTTTAAAAGAAAAAAGTCTTGTCACTTCTTCACGGCAGTTTATTATTGGCAGCACCTGCAAAACATGCAGTCTTACAATAAATACCAGTCCCGTAAAAGTATATCCAACCGGGGCTTTTGCTTATGAAATTAATTTAGCCGCAGGCGATTCTGCATTTAATATTGTTGCCACTTCTGCCGTTGGAAAATCAGTTTCAAAAAAACTTTATTTTAATTATACCATTCCCAAACCCGCAGAGCCGGTAACTACGGTTGATATTGCCAGCATTCAAACTTTTCCCGAAGGAAATCTTGTTCTGATGGCCGGGGATAAAATTCAGTTTAAAGTAAAGGCGTTATCCGGGAGTAATCTAACTGCATTAAATGGTACAATATTGTATGAAATGCCGGCTACACAAACCGGCGGAATGCCCGGCATTTACCAGGGAGAATACCAGTTAAAACAAACGGATAGTTTTGCCGGAATAAAAATTCCGGTAACGCTTGTTACAAAAGACGGGCAAACCATTACCAAAGAAACGAAGAACAGTTTTTCTGTAATGTCGCCATTAAGTTCGGATATAGCGGTTACAAAAGGCAGGCTGGCTCACTTACTATACGGCCTGGGCGATGATCGCCTTGGGGGTGCAAAAATCGGTTATTTAGACAGCCTTATCCCCTTAAAAATTATTGGCAAAGTGGGAAACAATTTTAAAATACAACTTGCCAAAACAAGAATAGCTTACATAGAAGATGAACTGATAACGTTGATGCCTAAAGGCAGCTTTACACCTGATGCACTTACAGGTAACTGGCGTGTGTATGGAGACTCTATGTATGATTATATTAATATAGCATTGTCCGGCAAACTGCCTTATCAATCTTTTCAATTAATAAACCCATCAAAAATTATAGTAGATATTTTTGGTGCCACCAGCAACACAAACTGGATAACACAATTTGAAAATGTGAAAGAAATTGC
>JANLQE010000099.1:0-11271 GCA_031367625.1 Bacteroidota bacterium | reverse complement strand
TAGAAAATTAAAAATTGTTTTTAATAACAGGATAAATAATTTTTAAGAACTGCTGCCTTTTTTAAAAGCGGAGGGCAAAGATAAGGGGCTGTGTGTTGCTGACAAATTTATTTTAAAAGATTTGTTGTTAAGGTTTTTAATTCTCTTTGTCTTCTCCTCTGTAACTACCTATGGTATTGGATTACGGTAAAAAAAATATTTTTAAATATTATATCATTTTAAAAAGCCTGACTAAAAATGTTACTCAAAATGAGCGTTTTATTCTTATGTAGAATTTATATTGGTATATACTTCATTTGTCTAATGCTGTTTTATCGCTGTTTAGAAAAAGGATAACATCAATAGCCCATAACAAAGCGAAGCGAAAGAGTGCGGTTACATTACTTTAACGAAGGTTCATTAAAGTTTACTTTTATTAACATGAGCCCTTGGGGCGGGGCTGAAAAATCAACCTTAGAAGAAATTTTGTTCTCTATTATATTTTTAAAAGTTTCTATGCTGCATATTTCTCTACCTACTTTAAGCATTGTACCTACAAGCCCGCGGACCATACCTCTGAGAAAGCGGTTGGCTGTTACATTATATATAAGTGCATCTTTTTTTTGTATCCATTCACTTGCCATAACATTACATTGATTAGTATGTGCCTGGTTATTTTTTTTTGCAAAGCTTTCAAAATCGTTGTAAGTGAGGAGTAAGCCGGCCGCTATTTGTAATTTCTTAAGATTTAGTGCGTAAGGATAATAATATCCCCTGCCTTGTAAGAAAGGGTCTTTATTTTTAAAAATTGTGTATTGATAGCTTCTGGATACTGCATCAAAACGGCAATGCGCTGTTTCATTTACCGGAAAAATTGATTTTATTACTATGTCGTCAGGCAAAATTGCATTTAAATGATACACAGCCTTAGGTAATAAACTATTATCGTCCATAAGGTTAGTATCAAAATGAAAAAAATTTTGCTGTGCATGTACGCCTGCATCTGTTCTGGAAGAACCTGTAAGATTAAAAACAACTCTATAATATATATGTAAAGCTTTTTCTACTTCGGCTTGTACTGTATTGGCATTTTTCTGTATCTGAAAGCCTGCATAGCTGGTTCCGTTGTATGATACTTCGATAAAATAGCGTGACATGATGTATTAATGGCGGATCATTGCTTTGAAACGATTAATGAGATATTCATCCGTTAACTGCATCTGCAGGGTATTAAAATTTTGACTGTCATAGACAAATGGATAAGCAGCATCAAAAAACCGGTAACGCCCATCATCTTTTAAAAACAACACACTTAGATTTTTAATCTGTTCTGTAGAAAAACAATTGGATTTAAAGGCTTTTTTGGCAACTCCTATCATATTATCATCTTTATTTTCCGAAGCCATTTTTTTTCGAAGTTTCATGAAATCATTATCAGTAGCGAGGTTTTTACAATCGGAATTAATAGATTGTTGTTTTAATGGGGTTTCATTTACCGCATTTGTAAGTACTGTTGTTTTTTCAGCATTGGTATTAACTTCTTTTTCAGGAACTGTTTTTATTGATTCTGCAGTGGTGGCTGCGGAAGGCTGGTCTTTTGTGCTGTCTTTGATTGTATTTGGATTAGGTAATTCGATATTAAGAAATTTTGCATCTTCTTTTGGATCACCATTTACTGCATCTTTTTTCTCTAATCGCTTTTCATCCCTTACCTCCTTTACCGAAATTATTTTTTCATAAGGGATGAACAGGTTTACGGTATCATTTACATTATCTGTTTTATCAATATAAATTGCTGAACGGCCCTCATTATCAAGAATGGTAGTAATAATTTTTACGGTATTAATTTCTTTCACCACAGTGGCAGTTGCGGCGGCCGTTAAAGAAAGTTTAGGTTCGGCTGCAACTTTTTCTATATCACTTTTTTTTAATGAAGGGGTATTTACCACATCTGCCAACACATTAGAAAACCCATCCGTTTTGTTCTGAGATTCGGTATTATTTGTATTTACCGCCGCCGAAGAAGCCATAGTAACATTTAAGGTTTGAATATTGAACAGACCCCATCCTTTGTCACCAAAATTTTTTAGCATAAATCCCAAATCATTATTATCTATTTTTATAGCCATCGTTTGCTGCCCCCATTCATTTTTTGGAAAACCAATGGTAAAATTATAGTTGCCATTTTGCAATTTTGGAATAACTACATAGCCTGAATAAGACGAACTAAAGAGTTTATCATTCATCTTTATATAAAACGCCTGCTTATTATCTGTTTGCAGGTAAATAAAATGATTTTGCTGAGCGTAAGTGGCAATGGAAGCAGATAATATTATTAGTACTAAGAGAAAGCGATTCATTAAAATTTGTTTATAAACAAAGCTAACTAATATCAATCATTTGCCATTTATAAAAATTTAACAGCCCTATAAAAAAACTGCCTTTACTTTTGCCCAAAATAAAAAATATGAAAAAAATTTTAATGCTGCTGGCCATAGCATCAATTCCTTTATCCATGAAAGCACAACAGCCAGAAGAAACTATGGACACATCCTGGAAAAAAGTTTTCAGAGAAAGCTATCCTAAAACAAATGATCTGGTGCATACTAAATTAGATGTAAAATTTGATTACGGTAAATCTTATATGTATGGCAAAGAATGGCTCACCCTGCAACCGCATTTTTATGCAACAGACTCTGTATTGCTTGATGCTAAAGGAATGGATCTTAAAGAACTATCTCTTGTAAAAGGGGCATCTAAAATGCCACTCAAATATAGTTATGATGGAATGCAGCTAAACATTAAGCTGGATAAAACTTACAAAGCTGGGGAAAAATACACGCTGTACTTTGATTATACAAGTAAGCCTAACGAATTGAAAGTACAGGGCAGCGCTGCCATTACTGATGCAAAAGGACTATATTTTATTAACCCAAAAGGGGAAGATAAAAACAAACCAACACAGATATGGACACAGGGAGAAACCGAAGCCAACAGCGCCTGGATGATTACCATAGATAAACCAAACCAAAAAAGCACAGAAGAAATTTACATGACGGTGCCTGCAAAATATGTAACGCTTAGTAATGGTTTAAAAATAAGTGAAAAGAAAAATGCTGATGGTACCCGAACCGACTACTGGAAAATGGATTTACCTCATGCACCATACCTGTTTTTTATGGGAGTAGGTGATTACACAATTACTAAAGACAGTTATAAAGGTAAAGAGGTAAGCTATTACACAGAAAAAGAATATGCGCCATTTGCCCGTAAAATATTTGGCAACACGCCGGAGATGATAAAATTTTATTCTGATAAATTGGGAGTAGATTTTCCCTGGCCTAAATATGCACAGATAGTGGGCAGAGATTATGTAAGTGGTGCTATGGAAAACACCTCGGCTACTTTGCACCAGGAAAGCGCTTATCAAAATGGAAGACAGTTAACCGATGGTAATATTTGGGAAGATGTAATTGCACACGAACTTTTTCACCAGTGGTTTGGAGATTTAGTGACTGCAGAAAGCTGGAGCAACATTACTGTAAATGAAAGCATGGCTGATTACAGCGAAACACTTTGGAACGAATACAAATACGGTAAAGATGCAGGGGATCAGCATATACAAAATAACAGGGAAACCTATTTAAGCAATCCGGAAAATGCCACAAAAGACCTTGTACGTTTCTATTACAGTAATAAAGAAGACGTATTTGATAATGTTAGCTATCCAAAAGGTGGTGCTATTTTACACATGCTGCGAAACTACGTTGGGGATGATGCATTTTTTAAATCGCTGAATTTATACCTAAATGCCAATAAATTTAAAACCGGTGAAGCACAACAATTACGTTTGGCTTTTGAAGAAGTAACCGGCAAAGATTTGAACTGGTTCTGGAACCAATGGTATTACGGCAGCGGGCACCCGAAATTAAACATAATTTATAATTATGATATACCCGGCATAGCAAAAGTAATTGTGGAGCAAACTCAAAATACCGGTAAAATTTTTACCTTACCCATAGCTATTGATGTATATACCGCTGCAGAAAAAGCAAGGCATAATGTATGGATAAAGAATAAAGTAGATACTTTTTCTTTTTCTTACAACACCAAACCCGACCTTATAAATGTAGATGCAGATAAAATATTATTAGCCCAAAAAGAAGACAACAAAACAGAAGCAAATTTTATAGCTCAATGGAAATATGCTAAAAATTATCTTGACCGCAAAGAGGCTATAGAATTTTTTGCTAAAAAGAATATGCCGGAAATTGCCAAAGGGCTGTATGATAAATTTGCACCGATAAGAATTTTTACGCTACAAAAACTGGCAGCCTCTCCTTATAAAAATGATGCAGTGGTATTGGATCAGATAACCATTATGGCAACAAAAGAAAATAATAAAAAGGAAAAAGCCGCTGCCATCAATTATTTAGTAAAGAATGGAGATAAAAAATATCTTGCCATTTATCAAGCAGGCGTAAATGATTCTTCTTACAATGTAGCAGGTGCTTCTTTAAAAGGCCTTGCAGCATTAGATGCAGCCAATGCATATACGCTTGCAAAAAAATACAGTAGTGATGCAAAAGCTGAATTGGGTACTGTTATTGGCGATATACTGATTGAGAATGGTAAAGAAGCTGATTTTGATTTTATTGCCAATAATTATAACAATGCGCCGCCCAGTTTTGAAAAAGTTACAGCTTCAGGAAAATTTGCTGAATACCTTAGCAAACTTAATGATATCAGTAAAATAAAAACTGGTATAGATTATATTATCAGTTTTAGAAACCTGATACCCGTGCAATTCAGAACACAGGCAGACTTTGCATTTAAACAAGTTTTAGATAAAATTTCAAAAGCCAAAGGAAAGGAGATACAGGATTATATAAGTTCGGTTTTAAAGTAGAAGAAAATTAATGAGTAATAAATTAGAAAAGGTATATAAAGTAAAAGCGGCTTCGTAAATGAAGCCGCTTTTATTTTATAAGGAGTTTTTTAAAACGCAATTTTCATTTTTTTTACATAGGATTGAGCATTTCACTTATCCATATATTTCTATAAAATTCTCTGTTCACAAAATTTAAAGTGGACTGTAATGAAACATGCAGAATAACACATTTTATGGTAAGCATTTTTACCAACTTCCGCTGGCGCCACCGCCTCCAAAACCTCCTCCTCCAAAACCACCAAAACCGCCTGAACTTCCGCCACCGCCACCGCCAAAACCACCCCCACTCCATCCACCTCCCCCTCTGCCGCCTAACATGCTGGCAAGTATCCAGGGAGCTACTCCTCTGCGGCTCATAAACGAACCGCCACCACTACCGCCTCCTGAAGACATTGCAAGAAATACTATAACGATGATTATTATCATAATTATTTTACCTGTAGAAAATCCCCTGCCAGAATTTTTTACCCTGGCCGTATGGTATTTGCCCTGCACCGCCTGCATAATGGCATCGGTGCCTTCATCTATACCCCGGTAAAAATCGTTTCCTTTAAAATTGGGGACAATAATTTCATTGATAATTTCTCCTGCCGTAACATCGGGCAATGCGCCCTCTACCCCATAACCTGTGGCAATATTTAATTTATGATCCTCTTTGGAAATAAGTAATACCACTCCATTATTAAACTCTTTACCACCTACTCCCCAGGCCCTGGCCAGTTCTGTATTAAAATCGCCGACATCCTTTCCATTTAAATCCGGAACAATTACTACAGCAATCTGTGTAGATGTGCTATCATCAAAAGCCACCAGTTTATTTTCCAGCGTCTGCTTCTGATCGGCAGTAAGAATATTTGCAAAATCATTTACCAGCACCTGCTTACCCGTTCTTGGTTTTAATAATTCTTTTACATCAAACGCAGATTGAGAAAACACAACAACACTTATCAATAGTAAAAAATAGAGAGAGAGAGATTTTTTCATTGTGGTTTACATTATTTACCAAAAACAATTTCATCCGGCAATTCATTTTTATCAATAGTGGCATCGTGAGGGAATTTTTCCTGCAGCGTTTCGCCAATCATTTTTACACATTCTTCTATGCCTATACTGATATTTTCTTTTGTAAACTTACCAAGCATATCTGCCACGGCTTTATTCCAATATTCTTCTCCTGCATTTTTATAAATGCCTTCATCGGCAAATAAGGCCAGCTCCTGGTGATCCATAGCAATATATAAAAGCACCGCATTGCGATGCTCAGTTTTTTCCATTTTTAATTTAAAGAAAATTTCGGCGGCCCTGTCTATTGCATCTACAAAAGGATTTTTACTTTCTACATATACCCGTATTTCACCGCTGGTAGCTCTTTCGGCAAGGCGTATTGCATCTACAATCTGCCTGTTATCTTCTGCAGAAAAAAAATTTTTCTTCTTTTTAAAAACGGAAAATATGCCCACTGTTTTAAATAATTTAAAATTTTATTTCCACTGATTTATCTGTGCCTCCATCTGCCTGAAAACCTTCCCTGGGTTTAAACCCAAAAACACCTGCAACTATTTTTGCAGGAAACCCTCTCACCGAACTGTTGTAATCTGCAATAGAAGCATTAAAATCTTTACGGGCTACTTTTATCCTGCGTTCTGTTCCTTCCAATTGTATTTGCAGGCCTGCAAAAGCTTTTGTTCCTTTTAAATCCGGATATTTTTCTACCACAACCATCAGCCTGTTGGCAGCTCCCGCCAATTCGTCCTGCGCAACAGTTTGTTGGTTATATTTATCAGCAGATAAATCGCCGGTAACATTTATGCCTGTTGCTTTTGCCCGTGCTTCCGTAACTTTTTGCAAAGTAGTTTGCTCAAAATCGGCACCACCTTTTACCACATTTACTAAATTAGGCACCAGGTCTATCCTTCGCTGATAAGCATTTTGAACTTCGTTCCACTGCAGCTTTACTTTCTCTTCTTTTTTTACTAAAGAATTATAAGTAACCATTAAATAAATGCCCAACAGAATAACAACTGCACCTGCAATGTAACCAGAATAGCGTTTATTGTTCATGTACTTTTTGCTGAATTATTTTTTCTTCATATCGTCAAAATTAACATCCACTTTCTTTTCTGCACCGGCATCTGCTTTAAATCCTTCTTTTGCATGAAAGCCAAACAGGCCACCCAAAATGTTCATAGGAAACGATCTTACTTTAGTGTTGTACGTATTTATTTCATCATTAAAAACTTTACGGGAGTTTTTAATATTGTTTTCAATACCTTCTAACTGGCCTTGTAACTTTGTAAAATTTTCTGTAGCTCTTAAAGTTGGGTAAGCCTCTACTGTAGCCAATAAGCGGCTAAGCGAACCTGTTAGTTGACCTTGTGCTGCCTGAAACTCAGCAATTTTTTCGGGTGTAAGATTATCTGCATTAATATTTACGCTGGTAGCTTTAGCTCTTGCTTCTACCACGGCAGTTAATGTATTCTGTTCAAAGTTAGCAGCACCCTTTACGGTATTTACCAGGTTACCTACTAAATCACTGCGGTTTTGATATTCTGTCTGTACATTGTTCCAGGCTTTTTTTACTGCCTCATCTTGCTTTACCAAACCATTGTATCCATTGCAGCCCAAAAAGCCTACGACAACAATTATTGCTAAAAGAATTAATAAACCAGGTTTCATAATAATTAAGTTTTAAGGTTAAGAGGATAAAATTAGTGATTTCTGTTTCAATAAAGCTGTTTGGAAAAATATAAAAATAAATATTGATCCCAGCAGTAGTTTACATCCCGATAACTATCGGGATCATTGTTGCAAAGTTTATTCAGAAGAACGAAGGCCCTCTTGTACGGCATAGCTAATTTCAACAATTTACGCTCAGCAATTCTGCAAACTCTATTCATTAATTTTTACCTCTTATTCCACAAAAGAGGAAGGATATTCTACAAAGGTTATTTTAATAAACACGGGCCGCATTTTCGGTGCTAAGAATATACTCAATTTTACCTTTAAAATTGACGTATTTCTACATAAAATTGATAACCCTGTATTTTGGCATAGAATTTTAATATGCATTCACAAAACTTATACATTATGAAACAAACAATCAAATTTCCAATGGCATTCCTTGCCGCTGGATTAATCTTTGCTTCCTGCACTGATAGTAAAAAAGATAATACAACTACTACTACCATGGCCGATTCGGTATCTACAACTACCAACTCTGCCACCACGGCTGATAACAGCACTACAATGAATACGCCTACACCGGCTCTAAGCCCGGAGCAGGAATTTATTAATTATGCTGTACCTGGTAATACTAATGAAATTATCTGGCTGAAAGCTGGTGTACAAAAAGGCTCTAAAGAAGTAAAGGATCATGCTTCGATGATGCTTAAAGACCATGAAGCATTAGGAACAAAAGTAAAAGGATATTTAGGCGGTCATAAAGATCTTGTAATGCCTGCTTTAGATACTGCAAATGCGGTAAACATAAATGACAAAATGGGCGCCGACTGGAATAAAGCCTGGGCAGATAAAATGGTTGAAGATCATACAGGCTTACTGGAAAAGTTGAAAACATCATCAACAACGGTAAAAGATCCGGCGCTGTTAGCCATTATAAACCCTACTATAAAAACAGTAGAAAGCCATTTGGCTATGGCTAAAATGCTGTAGGGCAAAATAAAATAATAAAGCAACAAAAAAGCGGATCTTCGGTCCGCTTTTTTTTTTGAAAATATATTTATACGGTACTAAATTTCATTTGCCTGGTATTATTTACCAAAATTATATGCAAATTTTAATTGCCAATAAGCAGAAACCTGGCTGTTAGAAACGAGTGGGATAAAAACACTCCCGACTGGTACTATTTCAAAATTTCCGAAATTGAAGCTTGAATAAACATTTAGTTCTACATTATTTAATGTAAACTGGTTTGTTGCAGTTGTAGTGGTTGTACCCCCGGTTCCAGTGCCATTGCGCCGTCCACGACCCCGACCTGTAGTAGATAAAAAACCTTTTTTGCCGCTATTTTTTGTAATGTAGCGGGCAGTTTGTAAAAAAGAATAATACTTATTACTGCCGCCATTTAAAAATATGGAAGGAGATATATTGGCTTCACTATTTGTTTTGCTGCTAAAACTAAAATTATGTGTAACCCCTGCCGCAACGTTAAAAACTGCCAGGGTTTGACTATTTTCATCCTGTCCAAAACCAATACTGGTAGCTACTGCCGGGGCCAACCATAATTTTTTATAAGCAACATATCCATATAACTCATTTGTGATGGGAGTGTAAGGAATAGCGCTGTTATTGGTAAAGAAAAAATGAGTAAAGCTGAAGCTTAAACTTACCGGTTTATCATACTCTTCGTAAAAAGCAGATGCGGTATGCATAAAAAGTTTTTTTTCGGCCCCTGATAACAGGGTATGAACACTATAACTTACCCCAAACCCACTCTTGCTCATTATGCGAACAAATGGAGCTAAAGTAAAGGCATTTTTTAAAGTGGTATCTGTACCACTAATGCTGTATGCTGCAGTAGTGCTTGCCGTGATACCTGCCTGTGTAGAAAATTGTTTGTTTTTTTCCTGTGCTATGCCATTCAAATTGCTGAACAGGCATAGGATAATGATTATCTTTTTCATTGAATGATTGGAAGTTAATTGTGGTTTAATACCATAAAGATATTTACCCGCTTGTGAATCAATTGTTATTGACTGCCCAAACCAAAAGACAATTTTATAAAAATAACCATGAATGTTTTATTTTAAAGCCGCAATACCCGGCAATACTTTACCTTCAAAATATTCTAATAATGCACCGCCCCCGGTAGATACATAACTTACTTTATCTGCCAGGTTAAATTTATTTACTGCTGCCACGCTATCGCCACCACCAACAAGGCTGAATGCCCCATTGGCCGTACTTTCGGCTACTACCAATGCAATAGCTTTTGTACCATTCTCAAATTTTTCCATTTCAAAAACACCCATCGGTCCGTTCCATAAAATTGTTTTTGATTTCCGGATTATTTCACTGAAAATACCAATAGCTTTTCCACCAATATCCAAGCCCATCCAGCCGTCTGGTATCTGGTCGCTGGGGCAATCTTTGGTGTTGGCATCCGCTGCAAATTTATCTGCTATAACAGATGTTTCGGGCAAATGAATACTTACATTTTGTTGTTTTGCTTTTTCTAAAATATCCAATGCAGTCTGCAGGCGGTCATCTTCGCAAAGTGAATTACCGATTTTGCCGCCACGGGCTTTTATAAAAGTGTAGGCCATGCCGCCGCCGATGATAATATCCGTTGCTCTTTGTAAAAGATTTTCAATGATCAAAATTTTATCAGAAACTTTTGCGCCGCCGATGATGGCACAAAATGGTTTTTGAGATTGATACAACACTTTTTCTGCACTGGCTACTTCTGCTTCCATCAGCAGGCCAAACATTTTTTTATCCGCACTAAAAAAATCTGCTATCACTGCTGTAGAAGCATGTGCCCGGTGGGCAGTACCAAATGCATCATTCACATACACATCACCCAGCTTACTTAGTTTTTCTGCAAATACCTTATCACCTTTTTCTTCTTCTTTATAAAAGCGCAGATTTTCCAATAATAATACTTCGCCGGGCTTTAGCATGGTGGCCGTAAACCCCGCCTGGCTGCCTATACAATCATCAGCAAAAAATACTTTGGTATCGCCTCCCAACAATTCGTGCAGATGATTTACCAAATGCTTTAAAGAAAATTTATCCGTCGGCCCGTCTTTGGGCCGGCCCAAATGGCTCATCAATATTGCACTTCCACCATCTGCCAATATTTTTTTAATAGTAGGTATCGTTGCCGTCATCCGGGTATCGTCGGTAATGTTAAACTGTTCATCAAGCGGAACATTAAAATCTACACGTACCAGGACTTTATGGCCGCTAAAATTATAAGATGAAAATTTACTCATGCTGTTATAATGTTGAAATTTCTATAAGTGATTTGTTGGTTTTTAAAAAAAGTTCAAGTACTTGTGCAAATTTATTTTGGATCAAAAGTTTTAAATTATTATTTGAAATATTCCCGACATTTATGTAAAGAATTTTTGGTGGTGCACCAATTGCCTGCTGAAAATTAATAAAATCAATATCCTTAGTGGTAATAATTATTACATTTGGATTTTTTGCTGCTTTTTTATATTTAAGCCCGCAATGCATAAACCAAACGGAAGATAGGAAATAAAATTATGCTGCTGTGTAGATACATTGCATTATACGTGATGTGTTTTTCTAATGGAACTATTAAAGATTTTCTTCTTGTTTCTCTCTCTCATTTTTTGATATTATTTTTCTTT
>JANLQE010000049.1:0-12266 GCA_031367625.1 Bacteroidota bacterium | reverse complement strand
ATTAGATTTTCCTTAATTGCATCTGTGTGTATGCGGTAATTTACTTTGGCTAAAGTACGTTGCAGGTTCCATGTTAGTTTTAAACGGTCGTTTTCATCTTCTTTCAGGCGTTGAAATTCTTTAATGAGGTATATTTAAATTCGGGGCTTAGCCAGCTTCCAAATTCAAAGGCAATATCCCTGTGAGCAAATGTGCCGCTATCGTATCTGCCGGCCTTTGCTACTATGCCAATGGCATTGGTTGATTCAATCCATTTTTTGGGTGTCATGGTAAAGCTATTAAGTCCCGCTTGTTTTCTAAACCCGTCGAATTCGACGGGTTTAAAATCCGGGTTGTGCATTTGTTCCCAAAATCCCAATAGTTCAAATGGTATTGCGGTTTCTCAGCCAGTTTTTAATTATATCATCCGTATGTTCAGCATCCTTATACTTCGCTATGTCTGTTAGTGAAATAAAATCTGATTGCTCACCCTGATAGATGGTAATCTCTGTTCCTTTTACCGTGATGGTTTTATTTTTTGCCATACGCTTACTTTTTAATGGTGGCGAATCTGCCATACTCAAATTTAATTTTTAAAGTGGTCAAATTCCACCACTTTAAGTTTTAAAGTATGTCAAATCAATATTTTAGCAAAATACGAAAATGATATGGTTAATTGATAGTCAGCCGGAAGCTATGGGTTACATATAGAATTTTAAGGACTGTTACCAGTACGGTGGTTTTTGTGTCCTTGCAAATGTGCTGCTTACATACGTAGAGGTTCTATATGCTTGCTCATTGGCAAAATAAAAATGCCCTGAATTTCAGGGCATCTTTTATAAAATACTTTAATAATTTACATTAAATCCAGCGCCAAAGCCAGCAACGTACAATTAAATGGTAAAATAAGCGAGCAATACCCACCAGCAACGGCATATACTCCAAAAAATGCTACCACTGAAAGTAAAAATAAAATCCAGTAAAGACCCGTTGATTTTTTTGCTGCTTCCATTGATTTATTATTTGTGCAAATATAGGGTAGAAGAAATAAATTGCTGTTTTTTTAAGAATAAAATTTCATTGCTAAAACACAATTGTCTGTTTCTGCTTAAATTGCGCTCATGATCATTAATTTTTATATACAATACCATACTACACCGGGCCAATCGCTTTATTTAGTTTTGCATAATCAAAAAAATGGGGACGAAACGCCGGGAAGTATATTTAATTTAAATTATTTCGATGATAATTACTGGCATGGCGATATTGATACTTACCACTTTGGTATAAAAAATAAAATCTCCTATAGCTGCTATATTAGTCACAACTATGGCGAGTGGGCAGAAGAAATTATATCTTCTAAAACGGTATCTCTTAAGCATGATAAAAAGCAGCAGATAAATATATACGAACAGATAATTCAGCAGGAAAATTATGATGCTGTTTATGCATCCAAAGCATTTGATGTATTATTTAAAAAAGATAAACATCATAAAGTAAAAGTAAAAGAGTGTAAGCATCCTACGCATATTTTTAAAATAACAGCCCCGGTAATGCAAAGCAGGTATGCTGTGTGTATCAGCGGCAGCGGGCATCACATGAACAACTGGGATAAATCTGATCCGGTTATTTTACATAAAAAGAAAAATTTCTGGACGGTAGAACTGAACCTGGCTAAAGAAAGTTTCCCTATAGAATATAAACTCGGCGTGTATGATTTTGAATCTAAAACAATGCTAAAGTTTGAAGAGGGCGACAACAGAATACTGCAAAACAATGATGACCACGAAAAACTAAATATCCTTTTTCATAACGCATCTTTTACCAATTTTTTGTGGCGTGGGGCAGGCATAAATATTCCGGTATCGTCGTTAAGAACGCATAAAAGCTGGGGCATTGGCGATTTTACAGATCTGCATTTGCTTGCAGACTGGGCCCATAAAGCCGGTATTAAAATGATACAGCTTTTACCTGTTAATGATACTACGGCAACATACACTGCCAAAGATTCTTATCCTTATTCAGCTATTCCACCATTTGCCTTACATCCGTTATATCTTAATATTCAAAAACTGGCAGCCGCTTTTTCTGTAGAATTTCCGGCAGAAATTACAACAAAAATTTCCGAACTAAATGCAAAGCCCAGCCTGGATTATGAAGGCGTACTGCAGTTAAAGATGAAGGCTTTAAAATTTGTTTACCAGTTAGAGAAACTTGCTTTTAAAGATGATTTTGCCTGGATAGAATTTTTTGACCTTAACAGGCATTGGCTGGTACCTTACGCAGTTTTCTGTTATTTAAGAGATGTAAATGAAACGCCGGAGTTTGATAAATGGGTAACATTACCGCAATACAAAGAAGATGAAGTGCAGGAGTTTGCCAGCCCCGGTAATATTCAGTACGATGATATTTGCCTGCATTATTTTATACAGTATCATCTTCATCTGCAGTTAAAAGATGCAGTAGATTATGCGCATAAAAAAAATATAATTTACAAAGGCGATCTGCCCATTGGCATTGGAAGGTACAGTGTGGATAGCTGGATGTATCCGCATTTATTTCACCTGGATATGCAGGCTGGCGCCCCGCCGGATTATTATTCTGTAAAAGGACAAAACTGGAGTTTCCCCACATACAATTGGCAAGCAATGGCTGCTGACGGATACAAATGGTGGCGGCAAAGAATGGAGCAATTGGGAAATTATTTTGATGCCATCAGGATAGATCATGTGCTCGGCTTTTTTAGAATATGGAGCATACCGGTTACAGGTGTAGAAGGCACTTTAGGCATTTTTCAACCGGCTTACCCCACACCTGCAGAAGTATTTACCGGCAACAGTATTCACCTTGATAAAGCCCGTTTTTGCGAGCCATTTATTAATGATCATATTCTGCATGAATATTTTTCAGGAAATGCAGATTGGGTAAAGAAAATTTTTCTTACACCCGCAGGTTTTAAAAAAGAATACAATACCCAGCAAAAAATAACCGCTTTTTTCCAACTTAATCCACAAAAGAAAATTGCAGAAGAGGGCTTGCTTCGCTTAATGTCTAATGTAATATTAATTGAAGACGAAAAGCAACCGGATCATTATCATTTCAGGATAAATATGGCGCATACTGATTCGTATAAAAATTTGCCGGATCATGTTAAGCAATCATTGGATAAATTATTTCATCAGTATTTTTTCATTAATCAGAATAGCTTGTGGGAGTTAGAAGGCATAAAGAAATTAACAGCCCTCAAAGCCACTACTGATATGCTTTTGTGTGCAGAAGACCTGGGTATGGTACCCGATTTTATGGAACGGGTTTTGAGAGAACTGGAAATACTTTCGCTGCAGGTACAGCGTATGCCCAAAATTGCTGCAGATAATTTTGCTGATCCAAAAGATGCTTCCTACCTGTGTGTAACTACTCCAGCTACACATGATATGAGCACGGTAAGGCAATGGTGGCAGGAGGAAAGGCAGTACATACCTTATTTTTTCAATCATATTCTTGGTAATCATGGCGTGGCTCCACAAATTTGTGAGCCTGGTATAAGCAAAGCAATAATTGAACAGCATTTATTTTCTCCATCAATGTGGAGCGTTTTTCTTTTGCAGGATCTGATGGGCATGGATGAAACTGTACGATCACAGAATATTGCAGCAGAGCGTATCAACGATCCCTCCAATCCCAATCACGATTGGAATTACCGGATGCATATACACCTGGAAGAATTAATAAATGATAAAAATTTTACACAACATTTAAAAGATATGGTGGTGAGCAGCGGCCGTTAATTTTTAGCTGCTTTATTAAAAGCTGATATTTTTTTGGGAACCCGGCATTTATACTTTGACTCCGGCAGCTTTTTTAAATTATACAAATATTTTTCTATAGAAACAAGATGAAAGTATCATACAAAACTTACAACCTTCCGTTCACTCATCCTTTCACTATTTCTAAAGGAACTAAATCACATCAGCCAACTTTTATTGTAGAGCTGGAATATTTTGGGGTAAAGGGTTATGGCGAAGCGCCTGCCATCAGTTATTACAATATCCCGGTAGAAAAAATGATAGAAGACCTGGAAAGAAAAAGAATATTTATAGAAAAATTTTCCTTCACAGATCCCGAACGTTACTGGCATTACCTGCATCATTTGTTTCCACAAAATTCTTTTTTGGTTTGTGCCCTTGATATGGCAGGCTGGGATTTGCACGGCAAGCTTAAAAGAAAACAATTGCATCAATTGTGGGGGCTGGATATTGCCAATGCACCATTAACAGATTTTACCATCGGTATAGACAGTACACAAAATATGGTAAATAAAATGAAAGAAAAACCATGGCCCATTTATAAAATAAAAGTAGGCACTGCTGATGATATTGCAATGGTAACTGAGTTACGCAAACACACAGATGCCGTTTTCAGGGTAGATGCAAATGCAGGCTGGACACTGGAAGAAGCCCTGCATAAAATCCCTTTGCTTAAAAATCTGGGCGTACAGTTTGTAGAACAGCCATTGGCAAAAGATAACTGGGAAGGCATGAAGCTATTGTTTGAAAAATCAACGCTTCCATTAATTGCAGATGAATCCTGCGTAGCAGAAGCCGATGTTGAGAAATGTTATAATTATTTTCATGGCATCAATATAAAATTAACAAAATGCAGTGGCATCACGCCGGCAAGGCGTATGATAAATAAGGGAAGAGAATTAGAAATGCTGCTAATGATCGGCTGCATGAATGAAAGTTCTGTAGGTACGGCGGCTATTGCACAACTTGCGCCGCTGCTGGATTACGTGGATATGGATGGCCCATTATTACTGGCAGAAGATATTGCAGAAGGGGTAAAGTTTAAAGACGGTAAAATAATTTACAGGGAAGCTAATGGCCTTGGTATTGAATTTAACGGCTTCTAATACAAATCGCCTGGCTTTTAAGTAATAGATAAAAAAATATTTGGCTATACAATCATTCCTTCTTTTCTTTGCACTATAAATGAAACAAATTACCAACATACATCATCATCATATTTTACCAACAGGTAAGCTGTATTGATTTGTATGTAACAGACATATTTTAAATTAAAGGCTTACAGAAATGTGAGCCTTTTTTATTTGCAATTATTCTCCACAGGCGGAGGTTTAAAAAAAGATTATGCTAAAAATTGCGATTCAAAAATCAGGAAGATTGTATGAGGAGTCTGTCAAACTGCTGAAAGAGTGCGGCATTCAGCTCAGCAACGGCAACAATCAATTAAAAACTACCGCAGAAAATTTTCCGCTGGAAATATTTTTTTTAAGGGATGATGATATTCCGCAGTATGTATTTGACAGCGTTGCCGATATTGGTATCGTAGGTGAAAATGTACTGCTCGAAAAAAATAAGAACATTGACCTGCTGTACAGGCTGGGTTTTGGTAAATGCCGGTTAAGCATTGCTGTACCTAAAGAAACTCATTACAGTACTGTGCAAGATCTTGAAGGTTTAAAAATTGCTACCACTTATGCAAATCTCACACAATCATTCTTAAATAAAAACAAGGTCTCTGCAGAAATACATGAGATCAGCGGCTCAGTAGAAATTGCGCCCGGCATTGGCCTTGCCGATGCTATTTGCGACCTGGTAAGCAGTGGCAGTACTTTATTTACCAACGGCTTAAAAGAAGTAGAAGTGGTACTGAAATCAGAAGCCGTGCTGGTGGCCGGTAAAAAAATGGATGAAGAAAAAAAAATGATTTTGCAGAAATTGCTGATGCGTATCAATGCTGTAAAAACGGCGAAGAATAATAAATATATTTTGTTGAATGCCCCCAATCATCAGTTGGATAATATTACAGCCATCCTCCCTGGCAGCAAAAGCCCAACCATTGTACCTTTGGCAACAGAGGGCTGGAGCAGCATTCAGAGTGTGGTAAACGAAAATGATTTTTGGGAAGTAATAGAAAAATTAAAAGCTCTGGAAGCAGAAGGGATATTAGTGGTGCCGATTGAAAAAATGATTATGTAACTAAACCTCTAAACCCTCTAAACTCCTAAACCAAATTATAGAAGTGCTGCAAAGCATTACTAATTACTAAACGGTTAATAAGAATGGAAAAATTATTTATAAATCCCGGAAGAGAGCAATGGCCAGCAATGATTAAAAGGCCGGCTTTTGATTATGCCAGCCTGGAGAATATTGTGCTACCCATTTTGCAGGATGTAAAAATAAATAGCGATGCTGCTGTAAAAAAATATATTGAAAAATTCGATGGCGTACAACTGACAGATTTAAAAGTAACAGACTTAGAAATAGATAACGCTGTTTCGGCTGTGGATGAAGAATTAAAAAAAGCCATTCAATTTGCAAAAGAAAATATTACCACCTTCCACGCTGCACAAACAGAACAGGTGCAAAAAATTGAAACAACTCCGGGTGTTGTTTGCTGGCGAAAATCAGTAGCTATAGAAAGTGTTGGTTTATACATTCCGGGTGGCACGGCACCACTTTTTTCTACACTGCTTATGCTGGCCATTCCTGCGCAGATAGCGGGTTGCAAAAATATTATTATCTGCTCCCCCTGTGATAAAAACGGGAATATTAACCCTGTAGTTTTATATACTGCCCATGTTTTGGGTATAGAAAATATTTATAAAATAGGCGGTGCACAGGCAATAGCTGCTATGGCTTATGGCACCGAAACTTTACAGTCTGTAAATAAAATTTTTGGTCCGGGTAATCAATACGTAACCTGTGCAAAGCAGTTGGTAAACCGGGAAGCCATTGCAATTGATATGCCTGCCGGGCCAAGTGAAGTGGCGGTATATGCGGATGATACTGCTGTGCCGGCTTTTGTTGCCACTGACCTTTTAAGCCAGGCAGAACACGGTGCAGATAGCCAGGTTGTTTTAGTTGCTTCTTCAAAAAAAATAATTGAAGAAGTACAATTACACGTAAATAGCCAGTTAAAAGAATTGCCCCGAAAAGAAATTATAAAAAAAGCGCTTAACCATAGCCGTTGGGTTGTGATGGAAGATGTAAATATTGCTTTTGATTTTCTGAATGTGTATGCCGCAGAGCATCTCATCATTGCTTCAGAACAGGCAGCAAAATTGGCAGAAAAAGTGATAAACGCCGGCAGTGTTTTTCTGGGCAACTATTCTCCGGAGAGTGCAGGCGATTATGCATCAGGCACCAATCATACCTTGCCGACTAACGGTTATGCAAATGCATACAGTGGTGTGTCGGTAGATAGTTTTGTAAAGAAAATTACTTTTCAGCAATTGAGCAGGGCAGGGTTAAAAAATATTGGCAAAGCAGTGCAAGCAATGGCAGCAGCAGAAGGTTTGGATGCACATAAAAATGCAATAACGATAAGATTAAAAACCTAATTTCCCAACACCCTGAATAGGGCTTACGACGGGTTACACATTTATCAGGTCAACTAAATATTGAAATTTTATTTTAAAATGAGCAGCGCTGAAAAAGATAAAGAATTTTCCAAAACTCACTTCAGGGGGCTGAGGGATTTAGTACGTAAAAATATACAATCATTAAAGCCTTATTCTTCTGCACGCCATGAATTTGAAGGTAAGGCTTCTGTTTTCCTGGATGCAAATGAAAATGCATTTGGCTCTCCATCTTTACCTGCGGGAGAGGAATTGGCATTGAGGTATAACCGTTATCCCGATCCACTGCAGTGGCAATTAAAATTTCAACTGGCCAGAATAAAAGGGGTGCCTGCAGAAAATATTTTTATTGGTAATGGCAGCGATGAAGTGATAGATCTTGCTTACCGTATTTTTTGTAATCCCGGCACCGATAACGTGATTGTATGCCCGCCAACGTACGGCATGTACGAAGTAAGCGGAAATATTAATGATGCAGAAATCCGTAAAGTAAATCTTACACCGGATTTTCAATTAAATACAGAAGCGATTCTAAATGCTGCAGACCATAACACAAAACTCTTGTTCATCTGTTCTCCCAATAATCCTACGGGTAATAATATGAACAGGGCTGATATAGAATTGCTGTTGAATAATTTTCCGGGAATTGTAATTATTGATGAAGCGTATATCAATTACTCAAATCAAAAAACTTTTATACAGGAGCTAACAGAATACAGTAACGTTATTGTGATGCAAACCCTTTCCAAAGCCTGGGGGTTGGCGGCTTTGCGGCTTGGGCTCTGTTATGCATCTATGGATATCATCAACCTTTTTAATAAAGTAAAACCTCCATATAACATCAATCTTGCCTCCCAGGAATTAGGCCTGCAGGCATTGCAGCAAACAGCACAGGTAAATGAGTGGATAAGAATAACCGTAAATGAAAGAGAAGAATTAACCAAAACATTATTACAATTCCCCTTCATAAAAAAAATATATAAAAGTGATGCTAATTTTTTATTGGTAAAAGTTGCCGATGCTGATGGATTGTATAAATATCTAACTTTAAATGAAGTAGTGGTACGCAACAGAAATAAAGAAATACTATGTGAAGGCTGCCTGCGCATAACCATTGGCACACCCGAAGAAAATAAAACACTTATTAAATTATTAAATAAATATGAATAACTTAATTTCAGAAAAAAGCAAAATACTCAATCTCTCCATCAGTGGACAGGGGACAAGGATTTTATTCATTGACAGAGATGGAACATTGATCAATGAAGCGCCACCAAGCTACCAGTTAGATTCATTTGATAAACTGCAGTTTTATTCTCATGCTTTTGAATACATGAATAAGATTGCAACCGAATTAAATTATGAACTGGTGATGGTGACCAACCAGGATGGATTGGGTACGGCCTCTTTTCCGGAAGATAGTTTTTGGCCGCTGCAGAATTTTGTAATAAAGAGTTTTGAAAATGAAGGAGTGTATTTTTCAAAAGTTTTTATAGACCGGACATTTCCTTACCAGAATGCGCCTACCCGTAAGCCCGGTACAGCCATGCTTACACAATTTTTAAATAACCCGGCGTATGATATTGCTAATTCGTTCGTCATAGGCGATCGTATTACAGATATGCAATTGGCCAGAAACCTTGGCTGCAAAGGACTTTGGTTAAATGTAGATGAGCATTTAGGTGCTGCAGAAATAAAAGATACTGCTCAGGAATTAAAAAAAGATACAATCGTTTTGGCAACACCCGACTGGAAATTGATTTATGAATTTCTAAAGCTTCCTCAAAGAAAAATAACTCATCAGCGTAATACTAATGAAACAAAAATTTCCATTGAATTAAACCTTGATGGCAAAGGGGAAGCCAATATTAAAACCGGCCTTGGATTTTTTGATCACATGCTGGATCAACTGGCAAAACACAGCGGCATTGATATTATTTTAAAATGCGATGGTGATCTTAATATTGATGAACATCATACTATTGAAGATACAGCAATAGCACTGGGCGAGGCATTTGCAAAAGCACTGGGTGATAAAAAAGGGATTGGGCGGTATGGGTTTTTGTTACCGATGGATGATAGCCTGGCGCAGGCTGCTATTGACTTTGGTGGCAGAAGCTGGCTCGTATGGAAAGTGAAATTTAACCGCAACAGGATAGGCGATGTGCCCACAGAAATGTTCTACCATTTTTTTAAATCATTTACCGATGCATCAAAAACCAATTTAAATATAAAAGCAAAAGGCAATAATGAACATCATAAAATTGAAGCCATATTTAAAGCTTTTGCCAAAGCCATTAAAATGGCTATAAAGAAAGATATTAATAACAACAGTTTGCCAACCACCAAAGGAATATTATAATGAATATTGCCATCATAAAATATAACGCCGGTAATGTGCAAAGCGTTAAATATGCATTAAAGCGTTTAGGCCATACCGCTATTGTTACCGATATAGAAGGGGAATTAAGGAGTGCAGATAAAATTATTTTTCCGGGGGTGGGCAATGCAAAAGCGGCAATGGATAGCTTAAAGGAAAGCAAGCTGGATAAACTTATTCCTGCATTAAAACAACCGGTACTCGGCATCTGTGTCGGTATGCAATTACTTTGTGAACATTCTGAAGAAAATGATACGGCGTGCCTGGGCATCATAAAATCGAAGGTCAAAAAATTTGATAACGCAGGATCACTAAAGGTTCCGCAAATGGGCTGGAATACGATTTATAATTACCGGTCTGCTCTGCTGAGAGGTCTGAATGAAAATGAATTTGTTTACTATGTACATAGTTATTATGTAGAGGAGTGTGCTGCAACTGTTGCAAATACCAATTATGTTTTGCCTTACAGTGCCATCATTCAGCAGGATAATTTTTATGGCGTACAATTTCATACAGAAAAATCGGCCGAAACAGGAGATAAGATATTATCCAATTTCCTGAATTTATAATAAACCAGTTAATTTAAAAAAGTTGGCAAAAAATAAAAAAATAAATCTAAGTTCTGCTTTGGGAGACAGATGTTTCATCATCCCTGCCATTGATATTATAAATGGAAACTGTGTGCGGCTTACCCACGGCGATTTTTCCCAACAAAAAATTTACAATGAAAACCCTGTAGAAGTAGCAAAGCAGTTTGAAGATGCAGGAATAAAACGCCTGCACCTGGTAGATCTTGATGGAGCAAAAGCTGGCCGGATTAAAAATATTAAAGTGCTGGAAAATATAGCCAATGCTACAACCTTGCAAATAGATTTTGGCGGTGGCATTAAAGAAGAATCGGATGTGAAAGCTGTGTTTAATGCAGGCGCACAAATGGCTACCATTGGCAGTCTTGCGGTAAAAGAACCAGACCTGTTAACAAAGTGGATTGATGAATATGGAACCGATAAATTTTTTATCGGTGCAGATGTGTATGAAGAAAAAATAAAGATCAGTGGATGGCTGGAAGATGGGGCAATTGATATTTTTTCTTTTTTAAAAAATATGCTTGCCATTGGAGCCACGCAGTTTTTCTGTACAGATATACAAAAGGATGGTGCCATGCAAGGAGCTTCTGTGGAGTTGTATAAAAAAATAATAAAACAATTTCCCGGTATTAAACTAACCGCAAGCGGAGGTGTAACAACTACCATTGATATTGAGCTGGTAAAAGAAACCGGCTGTAGCGGAGCCATTATTGGCAAAGCTATTTATGAAGGTTTGATATCATTAGCTGATTTACAAAAATTTAATTAAAGGCGTTGGATATGAGTAGCAATAATTATACTGACTTCGCAGGTTCCACTTTAGGGGCGTGGGGGTGTGGTCTTACAAAAAGAATTATACCATGCCTTGATATCAAAGATGGACGCACCGTTAAGGGTGTTAATTTTATAAACATCAGGGATGCAGGTGACCCGGTAGAACTGGCTGCGGATTACGCAAAACAGGGAGCCGATGAGCTGGTTTTTTTAGACATAACGGCAACGGTGGAACGAAGAAAAACTTTTATCAGCCTTGTAAATGATATTGCGTCTTCTATCAATATTCCTTTTACAGTTGGCGGAGGCATTTCTACCGTAGCAGATGTGGAGGCACTTTTAAAAAACGGCGCAGACAAAATTTCCGTTAATTCGGCGGCGGTTAAAAATCCATCCATCATAAAAGAAATGAGTAATGCATTTGGCAGTCAGTGTGTGGTACTGGCCATTGATACAAAAAAGGAAGAAGACGGCGACTGGTATGTCTATCTGAATGGCGGAAGAATAAAAACAGATATAAAAACAATAGATTGGGCAAACAAAGCTGTGGACGCAGGCGCCGGGGAAATATTATTGACAAGCATGAACAATGATGGCACTAAAAATGGGTTTGCAATAGAGATAACAAAGGCCCTGGCTGAAAGCCTTCCTGTTCCTGTAATTGCATCTGGCGGGGCAGGTAATATGCAACACTTTAAGGAGGTTTTTATGCAGGCCAATGCAGATGCGGCTTTGGCAGCAAGCATTTTTCATTACGGAGAAATTGCCATACCTGATTTAAAAAAATATTTGAAAGAACAAAAAATTGCAATAAGAATTTAAAATAAAATTATATGCAGGTAGATTTTAATAAATATCCAGATGGCCTTGCTCCCGCAATTATACAGGATGCTATTACCAATAAAGTATTGATGCTGGGCTTTATGAGCGAAGCCGCTTTAGAGAAAACAAAATCAATAAAAAAAGTAACTTTCTTCAGCCGCAGTAAACAGCGGTTATGGACCAAGGGAGAAGAGAGTGGTAACTTTCTTGATATTGTTGAAATATTGATTGACTGTGATATGGATACCATTCTCATAAAAGCTAACCCTGCAGGGCCTGTATGCCATACCGGTGCTGATACCTGTTTTAATGAAATCAATGCTGCAGACAGTTTTTTGCC
>JANLQE010000005.1:0-1895 GCA_031367625.1 Bacteroidota bacterium | reverse complement strand
TTTTGATAGAATGTGAATGTCTGATGCAGTAGTAAATGGAATGACTTTATCAGCAATACTCCTAAGCAATATTACGCCGTTTTTACTGAAAACTAAAAAAATTTTTTGTTAATGTGCTTTTTGGCCTTAATTGAAATTTATTGGCGACGCTCCGTTCAGCAGTTGTACTGCTATCAGGCTTTTATTAAAGCGAAATAAACGGCATACAAATTCAAAAATTTAAACATGCCTTTAGTTTTGCAAAATAGAACTTACATCTTTTCATTACCATGATTGGAGGTGCGCTTTTTACACAACTATATTTTTTAATGCTTTACCTGCCTCAAATTCATCCACATTGCTAAGCGTAGTTTTTGCAATTTCTGCTAAAGCCTCTTGTGTAAAAAATCCCTGGTGTGAGGTGATCAATACGTTTGGAAAACTAAGCAGGCGCATAATATCATCGTCCTGGATAATATTTTCAGAAAGATCATTAAAAAAAAGTTTTTCTTCCTGTTCATACACATCCAGTCCCAAATAGCCGATACGCCCGGTTTTTAGACCCTCAATAGCAGCAGCAGTATTTACCAATGCGCCCCTGCTTGTATTAATCAGCATAACGCCTTGCTTCATCATAGCAATACTGTTTGCATTAATGATGTGTTTGGTTTGCTCAGTTAACGGGCAGTGCAAGGAAATAATATCAGCTTGCTGAAAAATATCCAACAGGGGTAAATATTCTACGCCTTTGGCTTCCATATCTTTATTGGCAATAACATCAAAAGCCAGCACTTTGCAGCCAAGGCCGAGCATAATTTTACAAAACACTTGGCCAATTTTTCCTGTACCGATTACACCCAGAGTTTTTTCAAACAAATCAAATCCAGTTAATCTATCCAACGAAAAGTTGCCTTCTCTTACCCGGTTATATGCCTTGTGTGTTTTGCGGTTTAAGGTTAAAATCAATGCCAATGCATGTTCTGCCACTGCATGTGGGGAATAAGCTGGTACACGAACTATTGCAATGCCATTGGCTTTTGCCGCCGCAATATCTACATTATTAAACCCCGCACTTCGCAAAGCAATCAATTCAACCCCATTATTTTTTAATGCGGTTACAACATTTGAAGTTATTTTATCATTTACAAAAGCACAAATGGCTTTACAACCATTGGTAAGATTAACCGTCTGCTCATTTAACGGCGCCTCAAAATAAATAATTTCATGATGCGTATTGTATCGGTCAAAAAATTCACGGTCGTATATTTTTGTAGAGAAGAAGGCTATTTTCATGTGCCAAAGGTAACATGGATTTTTACGGGGATTTGCAGGATTTCTTGATTAAAAGAATTTCTGCCATAATCATCAAAGCACCAATCGATGCAATCCTTTAAATCCACCAAAAACCGTGTTATATTTGCAGCCAATTAAAATGATATGTTTAACAAGAGAATAAAAATTAAATCCCTGTTGGCAGGCGATAAAGTAAACTTTGATGCAACGGTAATGGGATGGGTACGCACTTTCCGTAACAACCAGTTTATAGCGCTGAATGATGGCAGTACCAATAACAATCTACAGGTGGTTGCTTCATTGGGTGAATTTGATGAAACTATTTTAAAACGCTTAACTACCGGGGCCTGCATTAAAGTTACCGGCGAAGTAATTGCGTCTTTGGGCAAAGGCCAAAAAGTAGAATTAAAAGCTGCTACCATTGAAATATTAGGAGATAGCGATGCAGAAAAATTTCCGTTACAACCCAAAAAACACAGCCTCGAATTTTTAAGAGAGATTGCCCACCTGCGTTTTAGGACCAACACTTTTGGTGCTATTTTTCGTGTAAGACATTCATTGGCCTTCGCCATTCATAAATTTTTTAATGATAAAGGATTTGTTTACCTGCATACACCCATCAT
>JANLQE010000389.1:0-29334 GCA_031367625.1 Bacteroidota bacterium | reverse complement strand
AACCACCTTTTTTGTTATTTTATCCGGCGTATATAAATCATACACATCTACCGTATCATAGGGATTTTTCGGGTCAATCGCTTTCCAGCTTTCTGTTCTTATCAAACCTTCCAGGCTATAGTATTCGCAGTTGCCATTTTTAAAACCCCATTTATAATTTTCCACTGCCAGCAAGCGCAGGTATTTACCCAGGAAAAGAATGATGAAAATATCGGCTGCAATCTTTACCACCAGCGAAGAAGTGATGGCACTTTTGGTAATGATATAAATGGGTGTCATAAACACTACAAGCCCTGCAGGCCAGAGCCCTAGAGGCTTGTAAACAATCAGGTTGTTTTTATCAATATCTGGTAAGCTGATGCCGTGGCCGTTTACAAAATTGATAAGGCTGTGAAGCTGCATGGAAACATCAGGATTCATATTAAAAGTGCAATACTGCAGGAAGATATAGGAAAGAAAAATTAAAATATAAAATACATAATCGGGTACAGATAAAAAATAAGGTAACGTATTATTCACCCGTGCTTTGAGGGGATTAAAAATAAGCGTATTAAATTTTTGTTTGATTATGACAGGATTTTTTTGCGGCATTATTTTTCCCTTGTAAATATCAATTACATAAGATAATCCATGAAAGGTATAAAAAGAAATACCTACCGGCAGTATAACTTTTAAAGTGGTAAAGCTGGCTTTTATACCAAACGGAGAAAGAAAATTTACAAAGGATGCTGCAAAAAAATTGTAATATTTAAATACTCCTAAAAAACCAAGGTTTACACAGATACTCAGCCAAAACCAAAACCGTTTTTGATGGATGTTTTTAGCATCATACATGCGCAGGCCGGTATAATAATCGAGCAGGGTAGAAAAGATAAGCAGAAATAAAAACCGGTAATCCCAGGAGGCATAAAAAAAATAGCTGGCAGCCAGCAGTAATATATTTTGAAGCCTCAGCCTGCTTTTGGAAACCAACCAATAGCCAATAAAAACTACCGGTAAAAAAATGGCGAAGTTGAGAGAATTAAAGAGCATTAAAATAGAATATTAATATCCTTTTTTCTCTTAAAATGAAATTGTAAAAACCTGTTGAAAATTGAAAGTGTATTATAATATTTTTTATTAAGATACAACTGATCTCCAAACTGCCCGTCCATGCTGGATTTAATGAGACAAAAATTATTGTTCTTCATAAATTTTTCTATATCCTTTCTGATGGGCTGTTCTTTGTATAAAGTAATTTCTGCTACTTCCAGCCAGATTAGCTTCACGTTTTTTATTTTATCTTTGGCACCCTGCAGTACTTTTAATTCTGCTCCCTGCACATCCAGGTGAATAAAGTCAATGGTAAGTATATGCTGCTCCTCCAAAAAATCATAAAGCCTGATTACGGGCACATTAATTACTTCCTTAAACTTTAACCAGGGTATTATATTGATGTGTTTATCCGGTGGCAAAAGAGAACTTGATTTATTGCCAAAATCCCAGTCCAAATCCTTTTCGCAGTTATCCGGTTGCCCGGATGATACATAAAACTCCTGCATACCTGACTCATCTGTTACTGCTACCGGAATCATGATAATATTATTGAGCTTATAATTTTTAATATTTTCAAGAATCATCTGCTGATTATGTGGCAACGGCTCAAAAACAAAAATAGAAGACTGAGGAAACAGCTTTGCATATTTTACAGAATCTTCACCTTCGCAGCCGCCAATATCTAAAATGATAAGCTCATCATTCTTTTTAAATAATTTGAGCAATACTTTTTTTAAAGGGCTGTCCGAAAAAATGTATGCTGTTCTGTTATACATTTTAATTATTTAAGAAAGCTAACACTAATAAAAGATAATGGACAACCATTATAATAGTATCCATCCTTCCGGAATATTTTCCATGCTGCTTTGTTTCTGACTGAACCATTTCTCCGGTGCCACAATAATTTTCTCCGGGTTTTCATTTAACCAGGCAGGCCACCAGCTAAAAGTACTGTTGGCAATAATATTGTGTTTGCAATGTTTCATCAGCTCCATATCAAAATAATTGTGTTCATCCTTATTAAAACTGATAAGCTCATAAGGATGGCCAAAACTCATATTCTCCTGTACCCATTCCGGTTCATCAGAAAAAATAAACAGTTGCAAATTTCCGGTTTTTTGAGCAATGTGATGGATCGCTTTTTCATAATAATTTTTATCCAGCATACCATGAAAACCGGTGAGTGCATAATCGCCCCTGCGGAAATGAACACTTACCGAATTGGTTGATTTTATTTTTTGCAGGCAGGTTTCATTTTCGTTATCCATTTTCTTTACGGGGGTAAATTCTTTTAACAATATATCCCTGATGGGTTCAAAATATTTATAGCATGGGAAAAAGCCTTCTAATAAAATATTATCTCCTGCCTGCAGAATGCTTTCATCAAAGCCGGCCTCATCCTTATCTTTTATATTGGTTAATTTAAAGGGATTGATCGTTTTAAAATGATCAGTATAGCGAAGTCGCCAGATAATTTTATTAAGATCCACCGTTTGGTATTGTGTATGAAAACAATCTAACCGGTAATCTCTAGGGTGCTCCGGGTTTTTGTTACTATCAAACCAGGAAAGATCGAGATACAACGGGCTGTTGTATTTGATGCTTAGGCGCCTGCCGAGGGCATACTGCAGCATCTGGTTACCGAGGCCTGCCCTAATTCTAACTACGATCATAAAAAATAACTTTCAACCCATCAAGCTTTAACTTAACATAAAAGTCTATTGCAGTAAATCCTTAACTACGCCTACTGTAATTCTGAAATTGTTACCAGCTTTATTTCCACTACCTGTTTTAACCTAAGGTCATTTGTTAAAAAGAAATCGGCCTGTCTTTCAATAGCTGTAGCTATCTGTAATGCATCAGGAGTATGAATATTATATTTTGCTCTGAGTTCTGCAGCTTTTATGGTTACCGGAATAGTTATTTCAAAAATATCTATCCCTTCTGCATTGGTAAGAATTTTTTTGTATTGCTCAACGGTTTTATTTTGGCCTTCCTTTAATGGCTTTACCAGTACTTCAAGAAGTGTGATGACGGATGATAAAAATTTAAAATGACCTTCATCATTCAATAAAAATAATTGTTTTAATTTTTGTTGGTATTGAGAATGGCCTTCAATAAAATAAATGAGTGGTGCTGTATCTAAAAAAATGATTTTGCCGGTAAATTTTTCCATTACCATTGCCTTTCCTGTTCAATATATTTATCAATATTAGTGGCACGCCAGACTTTAGAGCCAATTCCGGAAATGCTGGAAAGTTTAGGTGGCTTATTTTGTGTTTCCTCTTTTCTGATAAGCACAACAAGTCTCTCCAGCAAAGTCAATTGCTCTTCCTTGTCCAGTTTTTTAATGGTGGAAAGGATATCATGTATGTTTAATACGGTAGGCATGCCAACAAAGCTAATAATTTTTTAAAGACTATCCGCAATTTGGTTTAGACTGATAATATTGAAAATTTTTTCGAGAAAAACATTTTTGTTAACCTCATCCCAACCCTTCTCCAAAGGAGAAGGAACTCGAAGATTATAGCGAAATTGGAAGATATTTCATATAGAACCAAATAGCGGATAGTCATTATAATTTTTTAATAATAACTGAATGGCAGAATATTGATTTTTAGAAGGTAAATGTATCATGATAACCTTAGTTCAGAAAACCCAGTGGAATATAATTTAATCTTTTGAGCTGCTTCCAATATGCGTAATAGATAAAGCAGGTCGTTTTTAATGTGCGGTTGCATAAAGCATTTCTTTTAGCGCACGGTGTAAAATAACCGGTTCAGCATTTTTCTTTATCATGATATCAAATGGAATACCGGTTTGTGTTTCCAACTTTTGCTTTAAATCCTGCACCTTACTGTACTCAAGATCTTCTTCAATAAATAAATCAATATCATTGAACTTTTCACCCCTTGCAAAAGAGCCAAATACGCCAAGCTTTTTGATGCCATAAGTTTTATACAAACCCATTTCATCAAACAGCCTGAAAAGTTCTTTTACCTGCTTTACTGTGTTCATATTGTGAAGATAACTTATTTTTAAAGCAGTAAAATGCTGCCTACACCGTATCCATAAACGTCCGCTCCACCTTACTAAAAATAACCATTCCAAAAAACAATAATATGGCTGTAATGCCGGCGCTGTATAATAACCCCTGCATATTAACTGTGCCACTGCCAAACAGGGCATAGCGGTAAGCTTCCACGATTGGGGTAAGCGGGTTCCAGGCTATCCATGCGGAGTATGATTTTCCTTTTAAGAACGACATGGGATATGCTACCGGTGTGGCATACATGAGCAACTGAACCGCAAAACCAATCAGCACGGTAAAGTCGCGGTACTTAGTGGTGAGGGAAGAAATGATAATGCCTAAGCCGAGGCCCAGCCCGGCCATCATAATAATAAGTAAGGGGATCAACAGCCAGCTAAATCCAAAATGAAAATGATGGTTCCTGATGCCATACCAAATCATTACAGACAGCAGCAGCAAAAACTGGATACCGAATTTTACCATATTACTCATTACCGTGCTGAGTGGTATTACCAGCCTGGGGAAATATACTTTGCCAAAAATACCCGCATTGGCCACAAAAGTATTGCTGGTGGCGGTGAGGCAACTGCTGAAATAATTCCAGATGCTGATACCGCTCATGTAGAAAACCACGGGCTCAATACCATCTGTTGGGATATTAGCGATTTTACCAAACACCAGCAGAAAAACAATGGTAGTAAAAATAGGTTGAATAAAATGCCAGAGCGGGCCCAGAATGGTTTGCTTGTATTGTGCCGTAAAATCACGCTTTACAAATAATACTAAAAGATCACGGTAGGCCCATACTTCTTTAAGATTAAGGTTAAGCAGTTTTGCTTTAGGTTCTATTACCTGATCCCAGTGTTCGGGTTGGGCTGTATTTTTTATATCAGTTTGATCACTCATTATTGTAACCTGTTTTATGCCTTTTATCCTGGCAATTAAAGCCCTCTGGCTTAAAAGCTCCGGAAATTTTTTTTGGCCACTAAGGCACTAAGGCACAAAATTTAATTATATTTTCTTAACGCCTTACCGGCTTACCGGCTATTATCTTCTATTCCGCTGGAACAGCCAATATCGTTTCCAGCTTTTTTTTATACACTTCGTAACTGAAATGCTGCATCAGCAAATTACTGTCTGGCTTATACATAGCGGGAGTACCAAGCATTTTCTTAATGGCATTTTTAATTTCTTCAACACTTTCAGGATTTACCAATAATCCTAACCGGCCATTCAGCAATGCATCTGCCGAGCCATCTGTATTGCCTGCAATTACAGGCAATCCATAATACATAGCTTCTAAAAATACAATGCCAAACCCCTCTTTGCGGCTGGGCATAATATAAATATCCGCCAGCTCAAAATGATCTTCCAGCTCTTCCTCTCTTATAAATCCCGGCATCACCACCCTATCCTGTAAACCCAGCTTCGCAATTAATTTTTCGAGATATTTTTTTTCCTGCTGGTCATAAATTCCGGCTATTAAATATTTTATGGAATGCTGTTGTACCGGCAGAGCAGCCATAGCTTCTATTACCTTATCATATCCTTTGTATCTTTCTTTAGAGGATAAGCGTGTTAAGGTCATTAATATTTTATCCTCTTCGCCGAAGCCATACTTTGTAAGCAGCCTTTCATTTTTCAGGTGTAAATAAGGAACTGGAAGAAAAGGGTCAACACAGTTATTGAGTACTTTACATTTATTTTCCGGCAGGCCATGCACTTTACTTATTTTGCTGTTTGTATAATTGCTTACGGATAATACTTCATCACATATATTCAGCATTAGTTTTGTTGCTGCATTTACCGGGTACCATACTTCAATGCCATGTGCCAGTAATAATAGTTTTGTACGGGGGGCTAATTTTTTAATAAGCCAGCCTACCATTAAAAGATTGATATGACTGAGTATCACCACATCCTTTTGTGTGCCTGCCAATACCATTTCTTTTATGAAAGATAATTTTCCTACGCCAAAGCCCCGGAAATTTTCGGCAGGAAAATAAGGGTTATCATCAGCATCGGTTTGTTTATCATACATACTGCACACTTCAAAGCTGCCCCCGCTTTCAATGGTTTTTTCGTACAATGCTTTACCTATTATTCTGCATACTTTTTCTATGCCGCCGGTGGCGGAGAAGGTTCTTAAGGTGAGAAAAAGTATTTTATCAGGCAACCCCTCTTGACTTTAAAAGGATCAGCGACATCAGATGGCTCCAGTGTAGTTTACCGGTTAAAAAAAGGGCATAATTTTGCTTTGTAATTTCATTGCTGCCGGCCATAAGGTCTTTTACAAAAACACTGTTGCTTAACCACTCTGTAAAAGGAAAAGTAAACCCCATTTTTTTACGCTTCCATATCTCTTCAGGCAAAACCTCCTTAAAAGCGTTTATTAAAACCTGCTTGGGCAGCATCCCGGAATATTTGATGCGGGGAACGATAGATAAGGTATTTTTTAACACCGCATCATCTAAAAAAGGCACCCTGATCTCTACCCCATGTGCCATGCTCATTACATCTGCATCTCTCAAAAGCTGGTTTTGCATATACATGTTCAGTTCCATCCAGCTTGCCTGGTTTTTCGTTTGAAGTCTGCTAAGCGGGGGATAGGCATCCTGTTCCGCTAAAATATTCCATACCTCTTTTTCTGTGGCTCCTAATTGCCTGGCAATCTGTACCGGAATAAATTGCCCCCGCAAAAAAAGGTAAAGGCCATTTACACCCGCTAACTGCAGGTACTGCAGGCGGTTTACACTTTTAATAACGCTATTTTTTCCGCTGCCTAAAAAAGAGTTTGGCATTGCCTGTAATATATTGGCTGCTCTTATTCTGCTGAAGGAAGGATAGCCGCCAAACAGTTCATCACCACCAATGCCGGATAATACTGCCTTTAGCCCCTGTTTTGCTGCATACTTACTGATGAACCAGGTATTGACCCCATCGCAACTGGGCATATCCATTGCATCGAGTATTGCAGGGAAAGATTGCTGAAATTCATCCTCTGATAATAAATGCTGGTAATGCCTGCACTGTAATTTTTTTATTAAAATATCCTGGTAGGCTTTTTCAGAAAAAGCAGTTTCTTTAAAATACAGTGATAAAGTTTTCAAATGCTGTTGCTGGTATTCTGCAGCAATGCCGGTAATAATGCCAGAATCAATACCACCGCTTAAAAAAACCCCGATGGGTGCATCTGAAATCAGGTGCCTGCTCACGGCATCCCGGATATTTTTTTTAATACCGTGTACTGCGGTATCCGCTTCGTTTATTTTTGAACTGTAACTGTAATGCGTAAAAGATTGCAGGCTGCTGCTATGGCCTGCAAGGTTGTATTTAAGAAAACAGCCTTTGTGCAATGGCTGCACATTCTGCAGTGTGGTAACGGGTTCGGGTATATGCCCGTAAGCTAATTGAAACACCGGCCATTTGGTATTTAATTTTTTATTTGGTAACCCCTGTAATGCCCTGATTTCCGAAGCAAATTCCAATGTTCCATCGCACAAGGAATAATACAATGGTTTTATGCCCGAAGGATCCCTGACCAGATAAAGTGCTTTTTCTATTTTGTCGTATAAGGCAAAAGCAAACATACCTTTAAGCTTTGCAAAACTTTGCGTATTCCACTGTGCAAATGCTGCTAAAATTACTTCTGTATCAGAATGGGTATAAAATACTTTTCCAAGCTGTATCAATTCGCTTTTTAACTCCTGAAAATTATATATCTCTCCATTAAAGCTGATGACAAATCTTTGCTGATAAAACATGGGCTGGTGCCCCAGGGGCGAAAGATCAATTAGCGCAAGGCGACGATGGCCAAGTACCAGAGAGGTATCCGGGCAACTGTACATGCCTGCATCATCCGGGCCTCCATGTTTTTGCAGGTTGCACATGCCGGCAACCTGTTCTTCAACAGCAGCTAACGGAAGTTTATCATTAATTATCCCTGCTATTCTACACATGAGTTACTTCCTGGTAACGCTTGTTTTTTTCTTTAAGATAATACAGGTAATTATTTTCAAAATCGTGGTATGTTGCTGTGAGGCCCTCCTGCAGGTCAATAGAAGCCTTCCATCCTAACCGGTTTATCTTTTCTACATCCAGCAGTTTACGCATGGTACCATCTGGTTTGCTCTCATCAAAAATAAGTGTGCCATTATACTTTGTTATCTTTTTGATGGTTTCTGCCATTTCTTTAATGCTGTGATCTGACCCGGAACCTATGTTAATAATTTCCGGTGATTCATATTTCTGCATCAGAAAATAACAGGCCATGGCCGCATCATCTACATGCAAAAATTCTCTGCGTGGATTGCCCGTTCCCCAGATGGTTACCGTTGGGTGATTATTTATTTTTGCTTCATGAAATTTTCTGATAAGGGCCGGCAGTACATGGGCATTCTGCAGGTGGTAATTATCTCCGGGGCCATACAGGTTAGTAGGCATAACGCTGATAAACCTGCAGCCGAATTGCCGGTGAAAGGACTTACACATTTCTATACCGGCTATTTTAGCCATGGCATAAGGTGCATTGGTAGGTTCTAAAAAACCCGTCATCAGGTAATCTTCTTTAATAGGCTGTGGTGCCTGTTTTGGATAAATACAACTGCTGCCTAAAAAAAGCAGCTTTTCTACATTAACCAGGTAGGCGGCATGAATAATATTAGTTTGTATGGAAAGATTATCAAAGATAAAATCTGCAGGGTAATTATTGTTGGCCATAATGCCACCAACTTTTGCGGCGGCAATAAAAACATACATGGGCTTTTCTTCCTGGAAAAAATTACGCACCGCCAGTTGATCCCGCAAATCCAAGTCTGCCGAAGAACGGGTTAAAAGGTTGCTGTAACCTTTTTTTTGTAAAAGTCTTTTTAAAGCACTGCCTACCAGGCCTGAATGGCCGGCAATATAAATTTTATCAGTTAGTTGCATAATCCAGATTATTGTGTAAAAAAATAATAACGAAAGAATTAATGAAATAGTGTTAGGTTTTACACAGCAATGAATATTATGTTTTTCACGGAGTTGATCTGCTGGTTTTATGAAGATACCGATTCAAATTCCTGGTTTGTTGATTCATTATCCACAAGCTGTTGGTAAACACCTCAAAAAAAATCCGGTAAAAATCCCAACAATCAAAGCCTTATGGTTATTAAAAACAGTTTAGGCTGCGTAGATCAATGCGTAGATCGAATTTACAAGCCCTGACAATAGAATTTACTTATCTGCTGCCTCCCTGCTCATTTATTAAAAATACTTTTTTGCAGCTTACCGTCAAATACGCTAAAGCGGGTAATTTGCACAAATTATAAAAAGCATTTTAATGTTATTGTCTATTTTGGTTATGAGTCAATTTTTCCAATGAGGGCATATCTTTCGAAAGACCTTTGTAAAAAACACATTAAGAAAATTTTGAAGACTATCCGCAATTTGGTTTAGGCTGATAATATTGAAAATTTTTTCGTGAAAAACATTTTTGTTAACCTCATCCCAACCCTTCTCCAAAGGAGAAGGAACTCGAAGATTATAGCGAAATTGGAAGATATTTCATATAGAACCAAATAGCGGATAGTCATTGAAAATTTTGAATAAAGCGGTTAAAAAATCAGTGCTCAACCCATCGGTTTTACCTGCCTGCAACAGGTTTCTTCATGAAGGAAAAAAAATATAAAAATGTTTCTTTAAAAATTTAATAATCAACCGGTTCCAGATTTTTTTTATCAAAAACAGCACTTAATTCCAGTCCCATACTATTGATTTTTACTTTTGCCCTGCTGCCGGATACTTCTACTACAATACCCTGGTAATTCATTAAAACCCCCTGCCTGATCAATACTTTGTTATTAACAGCTAACTGCGGGTTTATAACCTGTACATCTGTAAATTCCTGTAGAAATTTTTTAATGGTATCAATCTCCTTATCCTTTACCACAGCGGGTTTCCCCTGCCAATAGACATAATTTAAAATGCCTTCTACATTTTTAATTTCCCATTTTTCAAGTTCTTTCACCCTCACAAAAACATAGCCTTTAAAGAGAGGCTCTATTACAATTTTTCTGCGGTCGCTCCATTGCTTTGTTACTTTATTAAGCGGGCAGTAATGATCAATGCCTTTAGTGAGCAGCAGCAGAGCCACTTTCTTCTCCCAGCGTGGGATAGTATAGACCACATACCATTTTTTATTTATGTCAGCCATAGCACAAAGCTTCGCTGACCCTCAGTTACACTGAAGGTTGGCTTTTTTAGATCTGTAAGCGTATTTCTTTACAGATATTTATTTTATTAGCGTTTAAAGGTTTTTTAAACGACTTAAACCCTTAAACGATTTAAACTTCTGAAACCATTTTTCAAACTGCATTTAACCTTAAACTTCTTAAACCTTTTAAACTTCTTGAACCTCTTAAACTTCTTAAACCTTTTAAACTTCTTAAACCCCTTAAACCCTTCTAAACTTCTTTTTCAAAAATGCCCCGAACCCCCAAATATTTTTAAACCCGGGCTGCTTACCATCCTGCACATAATAGCCTGTTCCTTCTGAACCATAGCCGTATCCATAACCATAGCCATACCCGTATCCATAACCATAACCGTTACCATAACCGCCAAACCCATAATTGAATATCGAAACACCTCTTGGTTTAATGCCATTGAAAACAATTCCCATATTATCGAATTTTTTTTCTTTTTTAAAACTTTCAATCATAGGTAAAAACATATTGGGTGTATGATTGTGGCGCACAACAAAAAGGGTAGTTTGTGCAAAAGGAGCCATCACCTGGGCATCTGTAACAGGGCCCACGGGGGCCGTATCAATAATGATATAATCAAAGCGCCTGTTCAACTCTTCCATCATAGCTGCAAATTGTGGCCTGCCCATTAATTCAGTTGGGTTAGGAGGTATTGGGCCTGCAGGTATAACAAATAAATGAGGAAAAGCAGTTGGCTTGATTATTTCATCAATAGTAGCTTTATTTACAACGTAACTGCTAATGCCGGGGTCACGCAGTACACCTAACTGTTTACTGAGTTTAGGCTTACGCAGATCCATTTCCATAAGCGCCACTTTTTTTCCGGTAAGGGTGATGCTGATGGCCAGGTTGATAGCAATAAAACTTTTCCCTTCTCCCGAAACGCTGGAAGTAACCATAAGTGTTTTATGCTCTTCATTAAAGCCCATAAAAGAGAGGTTGGTGCGCAGAGAACGGAACTGTTCTGCAATAACCGTTCGCTTACCTTCGGAAATGGCCACCGTTTCTTTAGTTTTAGCCTGTACTATTTCTGCAATCACCGGTACACTTGTTTTATTTTCTATCTCGGAGCGGAAAAGTATTTTGTTGTTAAACTGTTCCTGTATCTGAACATATACTATAAAAGCCAGGAGGCCAATGATAAAACCCGTTAAATAAAAATTGTTGGCAACCGGGCTGATGGGTCCATAAGAATAACCGTTTTCCAATACTCTCAGATCTGCCGCAGTAGAAGCAGACGAAAGGGCGGTTTCCTCTTTTTTTTGCAGTAAAAAAGTATAGATATTATTTTTAATGGATTGCTGGCGGCTGATTTCCAAAAGTCCTCTTTCTTTTACCGGCACCTGGGCCAGCAGCTCATTGTTAAGGGCCAGGTTGGCAGTGATATTGGCTCTTTCCGTTTGAAAAGTACTGCGTATATTATTGATGTTTTCCCGTATATCTTTTTTGATTCTCGTTATTCTTTCTTCGGCCATCAACACCTGGTCGCTTTTATTCCCGGCAATAGCATTTACTTTATCTGCATCAAATTCTGCGGTATATAACTGCGTTAATAAAGAACCCAAAAAAGGGTCTGTTACCAACTGCAGGGCCGGCACTGTTCCAGGCTGCCTTCCCTTACTGTTTACATAACCCTGTAGATTATTTAATACATCCAACTGCAGGTCAATATCGCTTTTTCTTTTATCCAACTCTCCTACCTTCCCGAAATAGATGGCTGCCTGCCCGCTAATATCTGTTATGCCCTCCCTTGTTTTATAATGTTGAATATTCTGTTCCACACTGTCTAATTGCCGGATCACCGTGTTCAGCCTGCTTTCTATAAAAACAAGTGTTTTAGAAGCGATCTGGTTTTTATCTTTGATGCCGGCAATATTATATACTTCAAATAATTTATTTATTACTGCAATGCCTTTTTCCGGAACAGGGGTCGTAATTTTTACATCAAGTACAGTGGATTGGTAAGACTGGGGTGCAATAGCGAGACCGCCAATGATTGCGCCTGCTGCACCGGCCACTGAATTGAATACAACGAAATAATTTTTACCGGAAAGATTCCTGTTATAATCCGGATTTATATTCAACCGGTATTGGGTTCCCGCATTGATGTAGATACCTCCGAATGGGATATGCTGGTTATCAATCACCACCTGACCCTTTGACCAATCCATTTCAAAATTCTGCTGGCCACCATCCCTGATACTGTCTTTGTTCAGGGCTTCAAAAACGATTGGAGAATTACTGCCAAACAATTCCTCTGTTTGCACATTGCCCCGGTTAAAAATAGTGGCATACACATTAAGCGATTTTACCACTTCCTGCATAATGGAAGAACTGCGCAATACAAGCAGTTCGTTTTCAACTATCTTCTTTTCGGTGAATATATTCAATGCTTCCAGCACTTTAGTGTCCACCTCTTTCTGCGGGTCTTTCAACAGCACTTTGGCAGCCGCTACATAGATTTTTGTCTGGGAGCGCAGGTTGATAAAAGCAATACTTAAAGATACAGCAGTGAATAAAACAAAGATTGGCCAGTAAGGCAAATAGCGGTTTACAACCTGCTTTAAAATATTTGCCTGTGGCTTATCATTAAAAAATTGATCTTCGCTCATATAAGTTAGTCAGAATTATTTTATGATCCGGCTAAGGATGATAAATACAAAGGAAGAAATAGTTGAGATCAGGCCCAGGTTAGCCAGTATTTTCCTGCGGTTTTCTTCATTTATATATTTTTCACTATCCGGAAAAACATAGACGATATCATTGGGCTGTATATAATACCAGGGCGAAGTAAAAATAGAATGATCCTCCAGGTTTACATGCCTCACGATCTTCTGGGTGCCTTCCTCCCGGATGATGGTAATATTATCCCGCTTGCCATTTTTGGTCACATCTCCACTCAGTACAAGCAGCTCAATAAGATTAATTGGTTCTTCCGGCATATTCAATACCTGCGGTCTTCCTACTTCTCCCAGTACGATCACTTTATGGTTCAGGTAATTCACATTTACAATGGGCTCTTTCATATAAGGCAACAGAGCCTGCTGTAGTTTTTCACTGAGCTCTTTACGGGTATAACCGGCCACATTGGTATTGCCCAGCCGGTGCAACAGAACAGTACCATCAGTATTTACAAGGAACCCTGCGCTCCCCAATCCCGTTCCGGAAGCCTGGTTAAATAACCTGTCTTCTTCGGGGCTTAAGCTGGTAACCTGAATACTTAGTTTATCTCCCTTAATTATTTTCGATTCATAAGTACTGCTTACAAAACCCCTGATGGTAGTATCTTTTTTAAGGGTTTTAAAATAGTAAGAATCTTTTGTACCCAGGCAGGAAGATAAAAATATAGTTATTCCGAAAGTGGCTATAAAAAAAGTAAGCAGTTTGCCTGTAGCATAACAGGTGTCAATACGTTTTGTCATAATGGTAAAGTGGGCTAGCATATCTGGCTTTTTAACCATGCGCTTTACAAAAATCGGAAAAAAAATTGAGAATTGTAAATTATAATAAACAGTTTACAGTTCTACATTTATGGTGCAGATTCTTTAAATTATTAACGCTTGCATTGATTAGTTAATCAGTACAGGAACTTTGTACAAATTCTTTATAAATAATACCAACTGAATTTCATTTTTCAGGCTCCCGAATTTATAGCATTGGGTGGGCTGAAATGGAAGCATAGCTTTTGTGGAAATTCTTTTGGTAAACCTGCCTGCCTGTAGAAAAGTACCGGACTGTGCCGATATATCCCGGAGTTGGACTAATTTAAAAATCAATTGGTATAATACTTGAAGCTACCCGAAAATTTTTACCTGCTCCAATATTTTGTTTATTAAAAAAGGGCAATCTTCTGATTACCCTTTTTAATATATATTATTTTTGCCCTTACAAAGGGGCTTGCTTTTGTCTGTTATAATCAAATGCTTTTTTTGCAGCGACAGCAATGCCTGCTGCAATAAGTAAAACAAGCCCTCCGTCAATCGGGCATGGGTCTGCAGGGTCGGTACAAGGATCCCCGGGACCTTGTGCTGCACTCTGCAATGGATTAATCATACATATCATTAAAATCAGTGCGGCCCCAATAAATTTTTTAAACCATTTCATTTCTGTTCCCTTTATACAAAAGTAAGGCGTTATTTTCATTTTACATAAACTCTGAAAAATGTTTATCTTAAGACTAAAACCTCTCCTGGTTGCGAGGCTGCTACATGGAAAGCAAAACCTTTAAGCGTTTAGGATAGCAGATAAACAAATACTTCCTTATTGCCTGTTTGTTTAATTTATAATCATGTTAACTGTAGCTCACCTGTTTAATTCACTTTTTTTTGTATAGCCAGTTTTAAATCCGCTAAGTCATTTTAAAATTATAATCATCACATTTATGAGTTAATATTTATACTCCCTCTATTTCATCAGCACCTGCTGCACCGTTTTACTGCCATTGGCACCGGTTATGCTTAACTGATAATTACCGGCTGCTATTTTAGGTGCCAACACAAATATTTTTGTAAAATTATTACTGCTAACGGCAACTGATGCCCGGTATATTACCTGACCCTGTTGATTGATCAGCTCAACCTGGTAATTACCAAATGGCTGACAGCTGAACTGTACAATCATTTTTTTATCAACTACCGGGTTGGGGTAAACGCTGATTGATGCCGGTAATTTAAGAGCCGTTATTTTTACTGTGGCACTGTAAAGCACCGGGCCGCTGCGGCTTAGTGCTTTGATGCGGTAATAATTATCTTCCCCCGGTGGATTTACATCTTTGAAAAAATAAGTTACGCTGTCTCCATTATTATTGCCAGGCGCATGTATGCCTACTGCAACAAAACTATTGCCGTTGCTGCTGCGCTCTATGCTATAACCTTCCAGGTTTATTTCATTTTCTGTTTTCCAGTTTATGTTGATGCTTTTATCTTTGTTATGTACTGCAGCAATAGAAATAAGCATTACCGGTAGCCGTTCTTTTTTACTAAACACAATCTTAAACCTGTCTGCTGCAGCCGAACCAGGATTGCTCTCCACTATAAAGTCCACACTGGTAATGCCAGTAAGGTTTAAAGCCGTTTTGCTGTTAAGGTAACGGTCCCATAAATAGGCAAACCTGCCGGAAGCATTCATATTTTTCAGGTTAAATATCCAGTTGTATGCCTGAGCCCTGGTGCCTGTCAGGTTTAGGTTCAGCGTATCATTTGCATTGGGTGATTTTCTGCGTTCTACAGCAAGCAATTTCCCATCTGTGATAAACCCGGTATTTTCACCTGAGTTAATAAACTTTTCCCCATCCTCCATATCAACTTTATCTGAATACTTAGCAGCAAAAATTTCTATTGCTCCATCTATTAATTCTTTCTTTCCTGAAGGCTGTATCAACCAAAGATTAACAGCAAGCAACTCAACCGGGTTGCCAAATCCTCCTGTTGCGGGGCTGTTGATCAACCTGCTTACGCCAGTTACTTTGGCTGCTTCTGTAAACTGTACTGATGAATTTGCGGCACCGTTGGATTTTACAAAAAAAGCCTGGCCAGACTGAAGGGTATCCACAACAAATCCTGGGTAAATACCCCCTTGCGGCGTTACCAGATAGTTAGAGCCATCCCAGGCAAGTGTACGGTAGCCGCCAACTCCATAACTTCCACTGAGTGTTGGGTCCCAGATATAAATATCATTTGTGAGATTTGTTTTGGTAACATTGCGGAGATCAATCGCAGAAGCATAAGGGTTGCCGATAGATTCATACAGGCTGGTAGTAACCGGAATGGGTGGCTGCGTACCAGTAAATATTGTTCCTCTTGTACGCAAAATGGTGGGAGCAGAACCTGAACCTGAAGCTACAGTTCTATTGCCACGCACAAAAAGCATATACCCTTTAGGATTGGTTATAGCATTACCAGTATTGGTGGGGCCTGCATCCCACTGACCAGAAGAACTTAAATAGGTTTTAATGGAGGTACCAATGGTAACCATATCATAACCAGCCCCCGTTCCCAAAGGGTTCGTAAGTTGGGTACCGTAACCGGGCTTGGGATTATTACCTGCTGCGCCTCCTTCCTGCCAGCCTGCATTGATAGTTTGCCCGCTGGTGGGGACAGCTAAAAATTGCCAGGATTTTGCATGCCCTATACCTATGTTGATATAACGCTCAATTACAAACCGGCCGCTACCACTATAAATAATATTTGCAGCAGTAACCTGCCCGATAGCGGCAGTAATAGTATCACTCGACTTTAAAATAATATCGCCAGTACCCAAACTCAGTTTTGAAACAGGCGAGAATAAAATTTGTTTCACCACTGCAAGGCTATCGTTTACGGTAAACCCCGTACTGTTGCTGTTGGTAATATTATAAAATGTCATTATAGGGTTAGCACTGCTGTAAGACTGTGCGGTGATACCATTCAACAAAACAGCACTGCTGTTATGCGCAAAAAATGCAGTACCCGATTTGGTAATGTTTCCCTGTATGATTAACGTTGTTAAAGGGGCCTTTTTAATTCCTGCTGCAGCCGTAACAGCAAAATTTTGGTAGGGGATTTGGTTTGAAATATTTTGTGCCCCGCTGCCGGTATAATCTACAGTACTTCCGCCAGAAAGTGTAATGCCAGATGAGGAAATATTGGAGTGAATGGAAGAATTATTTGTGAGTGTAGCTGTAAAACCACTGAATCCCTCATTATTGCCTGTACTGAATACAGCACCTGTTTCTACTGCAATGGAGGTTGTATTTAATGCAGCATTGCTTTTGATGGTATTATCGTTTATATAAAAATTACCATTAGTTTTTACCGTAAACTTACCGGCGTTGCTGTTCAATAAAATATTGGCGTTGCTGTTTCCTACATTATTACCGCTAACTTCTATTTGATTATAAATAATATCTAATGGGGCAGCATTTTTTCCTTTAATTGTTTGCCTGGTAAGTTGCGAACTGTAAAATTCAATAACACCTCCTGTAAGTGTATAAGTTCCATCAATATCTGGTTGTGTTCTAGCGGCACTCATACGAAACCTCCCGGCATCCATTATCAGATTTGTAGCGGCATTGCCAAATGTGTTTGAAGCCACATCTACAGTAGCTATACCCGTTATATAAACATTGCCGGTAATACTTGTTGGGTTAGAAGATAAAGTGGTGGTGGTAGAATTGGAGAAGCTGAGATTTCTATAATCAAATCCTCCTTTTAAAATTTGTGCACCCGTACCATTCAGTTCAATAGTTCCGCTGGTTAATGAGGCATTGGAGAATTCGGGTAAAGCAGTGATTAATTTAGCCATTTTTAAAGTTCCGCCAGACATGGTTAAAGTAGTGGGGGCAGTACCGGATAAAGTATATATACCTGCATCTAAAATACCCGCCGAAATATTTAGCTCGGATGATGTGGATGCGAATCTTGCATCAGAATTTAAAGTGAGCGTTCCGGTTCCTGACTTTTTTACTTTAAAAAAATCTTCTCCCCCGGCAGTATTGATAATTTGAGCACCAGTGCCGTTAAAGTCAACTGTTGAACTTCCTTCCGTGAATCCCGCCGATCCGTAATTGGTCCAGTTTCCTCCAATGAATGCGGTAAAAGGAGATAACAGAAGCTTTGCGGAGCCGGATATATTGAGGTTACCGCTTACATTTAAATCCGCTAAAGTGTTTTTATTTACTGAACCTGATAAGCCTAAATTTCCATAAGGGGTATTAATGATAGTTTGTGAACCACCTGTATGAGTATAATTAACTGTACCTGCAAAATTCATAGATGGCGCAGTTGGAGTGGTAGCTAAGGGCATAGCTGTGTTTAAGGTACTTGTTGCATCTACTGAAAAAGAATTAGTGATATTAATAGGGCCTTTAAAATTATCTAAAGTAAGGATACCTCCATTGATGATACTAACAGTGGAGAAATTGAAACCTGTGACAGATGCATTGGTAGTAGCTAAAGTCATAGACCCTCCATTTATTGATAATGCAATATCAATTCCGCCACTACCCCCATTTATTTTTGTTGGGCCAAGAATTTGAGTCCAGATACCTCCATTAACATTTACAATAGATGCGCTGGACAAGCCTATTAAATTACACCCGGAAGCACCTGCCAAATTCCCTGCAGTCAATGTAAAAACATTATATTTTGTATCAACTGCGGGTAGTGTAAAAGTTCCACCCGTTTTATTTATCTCCACATCGTTCAGGGTTGTATTTGACCCGGAGCCTGTTATAGTTTGATTTGCAGAACCTGCAAAAATTATTTTTGCACCTATTCCAAAACTTGGGAACGGAATATTAGTATTATCAAACTGATTCAGATTACCGTAAATGGTTAATATTTTAGTTGATTGGATTATCACTTTAAGTGTAGTGCCAGAGGCGCTAAAATGTAAATCATTACACACTGCTGTTGCAATATCTACTGTAATAGTTTGCCCGGCAAGTACAAATACTGAAGCAGTTGCTGCTGGTATTTGCCCCGGCCCTGCTGCTACCCAGATTGCTCCAGTGTAAATATTCCACGCATTAAAATTGCTCCAGTTTCCAGTAACATTTTTTGGTTGAAAATCTCCGTTAACCTGTGCTTTTATTGAGCCGGTTACGCTCATCATTATCAACAGCAGAAAAAAAAGTTTATGGGTCAATTGTTTTGTAATACCAAATTTTGCAGATGGTACAATATAAAGGCGAAGAGGAAATTTTTTAACGCTGCCTCCCCTATTCCCTGACGGATAGAAATACTTCATAAATTAGTTTGGTCTGATTTTTAAATAAAGTTGCGAATTTCAGGGTAGGAATTGGGGCAGTTTTCGAAGGGTTGGAAAACAAATATATATCTTATTGAACCATAGTTATAAAATTCAGGAATATTTTAATAAACAATTTATACCTGCTTCCAAAAATCTATCATGATTGGCGGGTTGCAAAAGCAAACCTTTTGAATATTTGCAGATGGCTTTTTAATGAAATATCAAGAAGCTCTGTAAAAATTATTTTATACCGCTTCGTATTAAGTTGATTTAAACTTTGGCAAAGCTTTAAGCAACGTAAAAATGCAGAACTCTTTCCAAAGCTTTATCAAAATATCGTTGGTGAACAAACTGTTTTATAAATCTAAAATCGTTGTAAGGGTTATTACTACTGGGTTTGCGGTATTTTACTATTTTGCAAAAGGTATAAATACTATACACTTTTTTTAGTATAGAATTTATTCTACAAAATTTTAAAATTTACACAATAACAGTATAAAACCGGCGTTCCTTAAAACAGGTTAAGTATGGCCGGGTATAATCCCGTCTATTCAATATTATCTAAACTGTAAAAAACTGCAATAATTATGCAACCCAAAAGCACTCCTCTGCTTTTATGCAATGTATCCAGTCTTACGCCCCATTTTTCAAAAAGGCATTTATATAAAATTTATTTATCAATTATGAAAAAACATTTACTCAAAAAATCAATTTCCCCTTTTGTGATTTTTCTCTTTTCGCTGCTTTCTTTAAATGCACAAACTGTACAAACATTTACAACATCCGGTTCATGGACCTGCCCTCCTGGCGTTACATCAATCACTGTAGAAACATGGGGTGGTGGTGGTGCAGGTGGTGGTGGTGCAGCCAAACCCTCTGTTGGTGGGGGTGGAGGTGGTGGTGCATATACACTTACTGGTTCTGTAGCTGTTACTTCTGGTACTATTTACAATTATATTGTTGGCACCGGTGGTATTGGCACTACGGGTGCAGGTGCATCAGGATCAGCATCCTCTTTTAATGCATTATATACTGCTAATTTTGGTACAGGTGGTGGTACAGGAGCCGCAACTGCAACTGCTGGTGTTGGTGGTGCAGCAGGCAGTTTTAGTGGAGGCAACGGTGCAGCAGGATCAGTTGCTTTATCTACTGCAGGTGGCGGTGGTGGTGGCGCAGGTTCAGGAGCAAATGGAGGAGCTGCAGCTGCTGCAACAGGCGGAACCGGAGGTACTGGCGGCGGCGGCGCTGGTGGTAACGGACGTACAACATCAGGTGGAGTTGGCCTTGCAGGTACAGCCCTTGGAGCAGGTGGTGGTGGTGCGCTAAATACTGGGACTGCCTCAAAAGGCGGCAACGGTGCAAATGGCCAGGTAAGAATAACTTACACCATAAATTGTACAGCACCTGCTGCACAGCCTACTGCTTTAATATTAAATGCCGGAGGCAATATTATAACAGGATCTTTTACTGCCGCTTTAAATACAGATGGATATATTATTATAAGAACCGCTACAGCAACTGCTCCCACAAATCCGGTTAATGGCACAACATATATTGCCGGAACCTCAGCCCTTGGTGGTTATATAGAAAGCGTAGGGTCTCCCATTACTTTTAATTCTTTTGGCCTTTCCCCATTGACGCAATACTGGTATTGGGTATATGGGTTTGACAATTTAAGTTGTGTGGGTGGTATTAAGTATAATACTACCTCTCCACTTACCGGTAATGCAGTTACAACTGCATGTGTAGTGCTTACAAATAATGCAACAATAACAACCCCCGGCACTAACACCTATAACTGGAGTGCACTTGCCTGGAGTTTGGGCCATGTGCCCACTTCCTGCGAAAATGCAGAACTGTTTTTAAATATATCAACAGCTACTTCAACAGATCGGATTACTATAAATTTGGATGTTGATTTTACAGTTTTAAGTTTGAAAATGAAGAATATGTCTTCAGATCCTTATTTACATATATTTGAAACAAATGGTACCAGAACAATAAATATTTTAGGAGATTTTACCATTACAACCCCTGGTGGCAACAGGCTCAGCAGATCTGCTTTTTCCAATCAAAACATAACTACCATTAATGGTAATTTAATTTTAGGTAATACCATACAGGGTGCATTAGACGGGCACGCAGCAATAGGGTCCAATGGCACCACGCCTAATCAAACTTATGTATTAATGGGCAATATGATTTTTAACCCACGGGGTTATACCACCGATGAGTGGACCAAATTTATTTTTAATAAACCCGGTACGCAATATATTTATAATAACACTGTAGCTTCAGATACTACCCAGCCGGTACTTTTTGAAAATCTTGTTATAGGAAATACAAATGCCAGTAACGTAATTTTTGCTGGTACTACACCGGATGGTTATATAGAAAATGTAAGAGCAGCCGGTGTTACCATTGGTGTTAATTCTACCCTTGATTTACCTGCTAACTTTTCTTTAAATAAATTTACAGGAGGATTTACCGAGCCATTTAATATGCTTGCAGGTTCTAAATTAAGGTTGGGTGGCGATAAAAGTATAAATGTATTTGGAGTAATTACCGGAGTTGCAGGAAGCAATTTTCCTGCATCATTTTCCCCATACAGTTTTGATGCTACAAGTACTGTTGAATATTATGGCAGTAATGCAATTACGCAAACCATTTATGATGCAGCCACTTATGCAAACTTAATAGCAACCAATGGCAGTGGCAGCAGCAGGGCACAAAAAATAACCATAGCTCCTATTACTGTAAATACAACTTTCAACATAAACGCCCTGGCAGATGTTACACTCGGCGTATTAGGAAGTTCAACTCAAACAGTTGCTTCTGCAGGTCCCTTAAATATTCAGCCAACCGGTGGTTTATATTGCAATGCAAATGTGGTTTCGGGGGCAGGTGCATTTACAATGGGCAATGGCAGTTATCTTGGCATGGGGCATGCGCTGGGTATTTCTCTTTTGGGTACCCCTTCAGGTAATATACAGATGACGGGTGGACGCACTTATAATACAACAGGTAATTATATTTACAATGGCCTTGTAACGCAAATAACATGTACCGGTTTACCCGCTACTGTAAATGATCTTACAACAGATAATCCTACTACTGTAACTATAGCAACCAATCAAATAGTAAATGGTGTTGACAGTTTAAAACAGGGTGTTTTTGATATTGGTACTACAACAATTACGCACAATGGTACAGGCAGGCTTAACAGTATAGGTGGTAAAATGAAGGCTAACCTTGGTGTTGTACAAATGAAAGGAACATCGGGCATAGCACAGGCTCTTTCAGGAAGCTGGTTTGTAAATAAAACCATTTCTTCTCTTATCAATTCAAATTCAACAGGCATTACAATAGCAGTATCACCTGCAGACACTTTATTAATTTCCAGTGCATTGTTATATGGGGCAGTTACAAACTCAGCCATTACTACAAACGGCAATCTTACTTTATTATCCAGAGATACGGGTACGGCACGTTTTGGAGAAGTAGTTTCAGGTAGTGGAAACAGCATAACAGGTAAAGTAAATATTGAACGGTATCTTTTTGCAAGAAAATCATGGAGATTACTGGCTACCCCCATTGTTATTGCTACTTCTCCCAACGTAACCAGTTCATGGAGAGAAGCAGCCAACATGGCTTCTACAGGATATGGTACGCAAATTACAGGGCCTTATGGCGCTCCTGCCGGAATGGATGTATATACTCAACGGGCATCTATGAAATATTACAGTTCTTCAATTAATAATTTTATAGACATAGCTAATACCAACACGTCAGCAGTTGCCAATAATGCAGGCTATTATGTTTTTGTAAGAGGCGACAGAAGTGTACCAGTAGCTGGTGCAGCAGCAGCAACCAATTTAAGGCTAAAAGGAGATATCAGAGTTGGAAACCAGGTTTTTCCGGTATCATCTATGGCATTTCAATCGTTTGGAAACCCATATCCATCCAGAATTGATTATAGAACTGTAGTTAAAAGCAATCTTTCCAGCAGCTTTTATGCATGGAACCCCAATTCGGCAGGGCTTTATAATGTAGGCGCTTACGAATTATATACCTTAAGTGCCGGTAATTATGCCAAAGTGCCGGGAGGAACAATACGCAATTTTATTGAAAGCGGGGAAGCTGTATATGTTCAAAATAACAGTGCCGCAGCAGGATCTGTAACGGTAAGGGAAGCCGACAAAACTTCAAGCAGTGCTCTTGTAAGTTTTACCAGAAAAAAAGGCGGTGTAACTGAAGATAATATGGTTGAAGGTATAGAAGCAAGCACCCCAACCCTGGAAGTAAATCTATATGCACGGGGTGTAGGTACAAGCAGTTATCTGGCAGATGGATTTTTAATGAATTTTGATAATATTTATTCGCCAAATGTTGATAATAATGATGTGCGTAAGATTATAAACGCATCAGATAACCTTGCTCTAAACAACGGTACTTACCTGCTTATTGTGGAAAGAAAACCTGAGCCAGGCATAACAGATACCATAAAGATGAGCCTTACAGGTACAAGGATTGCGCCTTACCGTTTAGAAATAAATCCGGCTGCGCTTAAATATCCTGCATTACAGGCATTTTTAAAAGATAAATTTTTATCCACTGAAACGCCGGTAAGTTTAGCTGATACTACCAATTATACTTTTAATATAACCGCAGATGCAGCAAGCAGGGTAGCAGACAGATTTATGATTATTTTTAAACAGGGGCCGCCAGTACGCTTTACCAACATAACTGCCGTACGCAACAGAAATAATACTGCAACCGTAACGTGGAATACTGAGAATGAAAACAACATTAATACTTATACTATAGAACACAGTACAGATGCTGTTAATTTTGCTGCAGCAGGAAGCCAGATGCCCACTGCAAATAACGGCGGCAGCCCTTCTTACAATTTTGTGCATACCACACCTGTGGACGCAAATAACTGGTACAGGGTAAAAGCAAATACTATATCCGGAGCTGCTCAATACAGCGATGTGGCAAAAATTGGAGCTGTAGAAATTGTTAGAAACCCATCCATAAGCATCTATCCAAACCCGGCAACTGCAGGTAATGTAAATGTGCGCTTTACCAATCAGCCTGTGGGAACGTATCAGTTAAAAATAAGTAACAAAGCTGGCCAGTTACTACATACAGAAATAGTACAGCTACGGACAAACAACCTGCAAAAAACCATCTCCCTTGGCGCAACAGCAGCAGGAAGTTATCAGGTAACAATAACAAATGAAGATGGAAAAAAAACCAGCATTGGTTTCTTTATAAAATAAAATAATAACAGCCTTAATGTTTAAAACCGCTTAATTAAAAAGTTAAGCGGTTTTTTATTGCATTACACCGATTGAATTTTTAAGTTGGTAAAATGGGTATCAGCCTACCGGGCAGGCTTGCTCACAAAGGATTTGCTTTAATTTTAAAGCATATACCGACAGCTTTCGGGGCTGAAATAAAATTTAGTTTGGCATTAAACACACATAAAAAAAGGCACCTTCCGGTGCCTTAGATTTCATTCATGTATATATTAGGGATGTTAAAAAGGGGCAATCATTTTTTTATGATTTTTACTCTACAATCAATTGTTGCGAACTTAATTTGCCATCCTCTGCCCTTATGTTCAACTGGTAAATACCCGAAGCACGGACATTAACCAACGAAACTTTTTTTCTATCATTCACACCGGTCACCTCTACATTCCCCCTATACATTACCTGGCCCAGCTTATTGGTAAGTTCTACCTGATAGGTGCCTGCGGGTTCGTTTACAAAAACAAGGTTCATCTCTTTATTGGATACCGGATTAGGGTAAACGCTTATAGAAGCAGGTATTTTAAGTTTATCTACTTTTACTGTATTACTGTAAAGCACCTGCCCGTTTTGGCTCAGGGCTTTTATCCGGTAATAATTATCACTCGTTAAAGGATTGGGATCTGACTGACTGTAATTTTGGCTACTGCCAGTATTATGAGCTGCCGGACTAATGCCGATAGCAATAAAGGTTATTCCACCGGCACTGCGTTCTAAGCTGTATTGGGTAATATTTAATTCATTTTGCACCTTCCAGTTTATGCCAATAGTTTTATCTGCATTGCGTACACCTGAAACTAAGGTCAAAATTACGGGCATTGGCGCCTGTTTGAACACGATCTTAAACCGGTCTGCTACTGCAGAGGCAGGGTTGCTGTCAACCGAAAAGTCAATAGTAGTATTCCCGTTAAGGTTTAAAGCTGTTTTTGTATTGCCATACTTATCTAATAGAAACGCTGTTCTGCCAGGCAAATCCATATTCTCCAGGATAAAATCCCAATTATAGGGGTGTATTGTAGTTTGTGTAAGATTCAGGTTCAGCGTATCATTGTCCACAGGTGATTGGCGGCGTTCAACAGCCAGTAGTTTACCGTCTCGCATGAAGCCGGCATTGTTGCTGCCATTCTGAATTTTTGTACCATCGCTGGCATCAACGGCATTGGCATATTCTTCGCCAAATATTGCCAGGGCACCATCAAACAATATTTTTGTATTTCCTGCCGGGGTACCGGAAAGGGTAGCTCTAAGCATCTCAATGGGAGCAGCAATCCGGCCTGGGCCGTTGACCACTTTACCACCGCTACCTGCTTTAACGGGTTCGGTAAATGTTAAAGAAGAAGCACCCAGCCCGTTAGATTTTACAAAAAATGCCTGCCCTGATTGAAGTATATTCTCTGATGGACCTGGGTATATACCTCCCTGAGGTGCCGCAACGTAATTACCTCCTACCAGGGTAAGTGTACGGTAACCACCCACACCATATAAGCCCCCAAGCGTTGGATCCCATATATAAACCTCATTGGTTAAGTTTACGGAATTTACTTTTAACTTCAGTAAATCTATTTGTGAGGCGTAAGGGTTATTGATGGAACCAAACAGGCCTGCCAATACACTAACCGGAGGCTGGGTTCCTAAGTATAAATCACCTTTTGTTCGCATTACAGTACGTGTTGAAGGAGAATTATAATAAATGGCGTTTCTATCTCCCCGTACAAATGTCATAAAACCGCCCAGGGTATTGGGGAAAGTAGCCAGGGTGCTGGTAACATCAACCCAATCATTAATGGTTGGACCGTATGTTTTGATAGAAGTCCTTTGCGTGTAAATATCAAATCCATTTGCTCCTCCTGTACCTAAAGGATTTGTTATTTGGGTGCCATATCCAGCAATAAGGTTGGCGTTTGGTGCCTGATTTTCCTGCCATGATTGGTGTATTGTTTGATTTGGCCTTGTTGGAACGGATAAAAATCTCCAGGCTTTGCCGGTTGGCGCAATATAGCGTTCTACAATGGCCATACCATTGATATTATTTGAGGAATTTGCGCCATTATTTGTAATATCAGCCAGCCTTGCAGTACCGGCTGCACTGGATTTTAAGGTAACGTTATTCCCTGTATTTAAAGTCACTGTATTTACATTACCAAATGAAAGCACTCCTGTGATGTTTAAAGTATCATTTGCTGTACTGGCCACAGCAGCACTCAGCGGGTTGCTTATCTGGAGATCCTTTAAAGTTCTCTTGTAAAATATACTTCCGGCAATAGTTTGTGTCGGGTCAGTACCGTATGTATGGGTATTCCCGCCTGTTAATTCTATTCTTCCATCAATGCCATTTAAAGTGCCAAAGCTGCTATTGGCAATATCAGCATAAATAACATTCCTCACCTGAAGGGTTGACAATTGCGTAACAGTTACAAAGGCATCTTTTCTTATTACAATATTTCTTACTTCCTGAGTTTCAGAACCTGTTAAGATAGGGTAAGGTTTAGCTATAACTTTTGGCACTAAAACATATTCGCAATTAATATCAGGAACTACATTTCCCCACCAGTTGCTTGGGTCAGACCAGGTTGAACTGGTGGTTCCTTTCCAAACATTGATGATAAAAAGTTTACCCGGAGCTGAAGCTATAGAAGTACAGAATGAAGATCCGGTAACATTACAACGGTACTCATTGGCTTCCATGGTTTCATCAATTACAGAGATAGTTACAGTGTTTGTTGTAGCACCAAATATATCGGTCCAGGGGCCGGTGCCATTGGCACTTACCTGCCATTGATACCCGGTAGAACTGGCTGCAGCCACACTAAATACAGCAGACTGTGTGCTGAACGGTTGGGGACACAAAGTAATAGATGGCGGTTGCGTGGTTATAGCAGGTGCCGGAATAACAGTTACTTTAAATGGAACTTTAACGCTTTTACAATTATTAGCATTATTTATTATAAGATCAGCGTCATAATCTGCAGGCGCTGCCAATGCTGGCACTACAAGTGTTATTGGTCCGGGAGATGGGAAACCTGCATTCAACACATTTACAAATCCTGCCGTAAGGGCTGCTGCACCATAAACAATACTAAACCTGGTTGGTGTGCCGCTAACTGCAGAGTAAGGCAAACTGGCAGTGGTAATTCCCCGGCAAACACTTGGGTTTGCTCCTAAAGCTATGGTTGGAATCGGATTTACAAATACAGTTACCGTAGAAACCCCACCCATGCAATTGCCCACCATAGTAGTTATTGTGTAGGTAGTAGTTTTAGTTGGATTAACTTTTATAGGAGTAGAGTTAGTACTTCCAATTATAGTATTAGTTGCAGAAGTGTCAGTCCATGCATAAGAAGCCGGTAATGAAGCTGGCAATGAAATATTATCCAGTCCCCAGCTACTATTTATGGACCCCTGATATTTAAATCTTATCCTAAGATTTGATAATCCAAGATAATTTGCTAATGAAACTGAGTCGGGTTGTAAAGTAACTGTGTTACCAACTCTTCCTAAAATGCCGGTATATTGAGCAAGTAAATTAGAATAGGTAGCGCCACCATCAGTCGAAATTTCGATTTTTGCAGAATCTCCTGCTGATAAGATATAACCCTGTAAAAATTGTAATGTACCGGAAGTTTGAGCAATTAAACTAAAGACAGGTGTTTCAAGTATGGAAGGATTGAAATTACCGGCAACAATGGCAAATTTTGGGTCAGGGGAAACGTACGTAATTCCCAAAAACGGATTTGAGCCATTTGTTTCCCTCCAGGTAGTAGGATTACCATTATCCCCACCCGCATTTAAGCAATTGCCGCACCCATCACTTAGCCATCCCTTTGGGTTAGCATTTTTAAAATATCCGGTTGAATCAGTAAGCCCAATATTTCCGTAACCAGTAGCCGCAGTTAATACAGAAGTATCACCGGCACATATAGTAGCGGGTGTTGCAATGACTGGCGTAGGTGGGTAAGGTGGTATGACACTTACTAAAGCAGTTTTAGAATAGACCACAGAGCAAACGCCACTTTTTACAACAGCCCGGTACAATCTTGTTTGTTGAAGGTTAGTGTATCCTATACTTTGACTGTTTAAACCCTGCAGGGTATCTTTCCAGGTTGCTCCTCCATTTATTGAATACTGCCAGTAAACAAGGCCTGTATTTAAAGTTAAATCAACAAAACCACTCAACCCAGGACACAAAACAACAATTGCCTTGGCAGAATCTCTAACAGTAAGAGTGCCACCAACAGAAGTTGGGCTTACAATAATATTAAACGTTGTAGCAGTTCCCGTACATGTTGTGCCCCCATTAGTATAAGAAGGGGTAACGGTAATAATTGCTGTTATAGGTAAAGAGCCAGTATTTACCGGTGTAAATACCGGGATGCTGCCTGTGCCTGAAGCTGCAAGGCCAATGGCAGTATTACTGTTTGCCCAGTTGTAAACAATAGACCCTCCTGCTGTTGGGCTGCTGAATGCAACCGCTGTTGTTGGTATATTATTACATACAGCCTTGTCTGTAACTGTAGTTACTGTTGCTGTTGGATTAACCGTAATCGTAAATGTTGTTGGAGTGCCTCCGCAGGTGGCTCCGTTGGTATAGCTTGGCGTAACAGTTATGGTTGCTGTTACCGGGGCTGTACCCGCATTCGTTGCACTGAAGGAAGCGATATTGCCTGCACCACTGGCTGCAAGGCCTATTGATGGAGTATTGTTTGTCCAGTTATAAATGATCGTTCCCCCGGTTGTCGGACTGCTGAAATTCACTGCTGCTGTTGATGCGCCGTTACATACAGTCTGGTTGGCTACTGCTGTTACAGTTGCAGTAGGATTAACCGTAATCGTAAAGGTTGTTGGAGTGCCTCCGCAGGTGGCTCCTCCGCCTCCGTTGGTATAGCTTGGCGTAACTGTTATGGTTGCTGTTACCGGGGCTGTACCCGCATTCGTTGCAGCAAAGGTAGCGATATTATTGCCTGCACCACTGGCTGCA
>JANLQE010000379.1:0-5378 GCA_031367625.1 Bacteroidota bacterium | reverse complement strand
AAAGAAATGCTGTAGTAGAATTTACAGTGCCGGTAACTGGTTAGCTAAATATATTTTAAATACACATAATTAAGTAATTTTTTCGCCCTTGTTGGTCGCCCAAACTTAACATATTTTCTTATCTCTTACAAACCGCCGCAGCGTGGTCTCCAGACCTGCTGCTACCACGAAGCAAATGTTTTTTTATATTCGTTCGGCGGGTCGGTGAGACCGGGCCTCGGCTCTCACGGCTTGGAGTATGCGCTCTTTAATGGTTTGAGAGTTACCAACAACGGCTAAAAATTTTTTATTATGTGTACTGTTGAGTTGAACTTCCTGCTAGTACCGGGGTTTTATTTGTTAGTACTTATATGTTGCGTGCTTATTTAGCATGGATATAAAAACCCCGCTGAAACGGAAGGCCGTCAGATAATGATAGATTAAATATCAGACAATGGCCGCCATAAATTAATTATCAGACGGAGACCGCCATAGATTAATTATCAGACGGAGACCGTCAGATAATTAATCTGGTTTTTTGCCGTCTAAAAAAGTATTGATGGTGCTGATTTCTGCATGGTTATTATCATCTGTTTTTAAAGTATAATTGCTGTAAAAACTTTCTACATCGGCAATCTGGTTATGAATTTCCATATTGCGGCGAAGGTATGCCGGCACCGTTTCAAACTCATTATTAGGATCGGCTGCGTTAATATTGAATGACAAATTACGCAGTTTTGCAATTCGATCCATAGCCCGGCGCCTGAGTTCTTCCGTTTCGTCCTGCAATGCTGGCTCCTCAACGGGTGACATCATGATGGGCTGAGCCTGTTGTACAATTGGCTGTTCCTCCGCCGCTTTTAGGGAATCTTTAACTACCAGTTGCATGTCAATTTCAGGTTCGTCGGCCTGAGCTGGTTTGTGCATTGGCAGTGGTTCCTCGGTCGAATTGGATTGTTTGTTTTCCGGCATATCCTGTGCATAAATCTGCATAGGTTTTGCCAGATAGCTACCCGACGAAAGGCGGCTGGTATTGCTAGCTTCTTTATTAATGATTGTTTTTTCTTTTGCGCTGATTTGGTTTTCAGCAGCAACAGTTGGTTTTGGCTTTAGAGGAACAGGGATGTTAATTTCCATATCAAATTCTATAACGGGAATCTGATCTGCTGCCGAAGATATTTCAAAAAACACAGGACTATCATCTATTTTTTCCACAGTAATTTTACTAAGTGGTTCTACTGTTGTTTTTTCTGCCAGCGTGGGCATTAAAGAGTCTTCTGTTTTTAATTCTGCTAAAATTTCTGGCGCTTTTTCTTCTATTATTTTATCAAATTGAAAAGTTGGTTGTTCTGTCTTTTTTTGTACCGGTATGGCCACGGGCATATCCAGTTCCATTATAATTTTTTCATTTTTATTTTCTGCAACGGTTGGTTTTTCTGTTTGTTTAGGAAAAGGATCTTTGTGCTCAAAGCCAGTGGCAATAAGCGTTATTCCTATCTGGCTGCCCAGCGTATTATCATAACCAAGGCCCAAAATAACGTCAGAGTCTTCACCGGCCTGGCTTAATAAACAGTTTTGAATAATTTCTACTTCATCCATAGTAAACTCGTGTTCGCCTTCGGAAGAATTAATATTTATTAATATCCATTTTGCCCCACGGATATCATTATCATTAAGCAATGGTGAGGTTAATGCATTTTCTATTGCAAGCTGTGCCCTGTTTTCTCCTTCTGCTGTGGCACTGCCCAAAATAGCCACACCGCCATTGCTCATTACGGTACATACATCGGCAAAATCCACATTTATCTGGCCGGTGCTGTTGATTACATCGGTAATACATTTTGCAGCAGTTGCCAACACATTATCTGCTTTGGCAAAAGCTTCTTTCATTTTTAAATTTCCAAACTGGTGGCGCAGTTTATCATTGCTTATCACCAGTAAAGTGTCCACATGATTCTTTAACAACATAATGCCTTCTTCGGCCTGGGCAATACGTTTTTTTCCTTCGTAGGCAAATGGTGTGGTAACAATACCCACGGTGAGTATGCCAAGATCTTTACAGATTTTTGCCAGGATAGGTGCACCACCTGTGCCGGTTCCGCCACCCATGCCTGCAGTAATAAAAGCCATCTTGGTATTTACTTCCAGGATGCGTTTTATTTCTTCCAGGCTTTCTTCTGTAGCCTGGCGGCCGATAGCGGGATTAGCGCCTGCGCCAAGGCCCTGCGTAAGATGTGGCCCCAACTGAATTTTGTTGGGCACTTTACTTTGCGCAATAGCCTGTGCATCTGTATTGCAGATAATAAAGTTTACGCCTTCTATGTTTTGCGAAAACATGTGGTTTACCGCATTGCTTCCGCCGCCGCCCACACCAATAACTTTGATGATGGACGATTGGTCTTTTGGCAAATCAAAATGAATCATGTTTGTAAGTTTGTGTGAGTTAGTAAGTGTGAATTTGTTTCTTTTGATTGGTCAATAAGTCATTGGTCATTTGTCATTGACTTATTGACAATTGACTAATGACTTTTTATAATTGTGCATCTTCTTCTTCCCTGAACATTTCTATCAGGTTGGTTTTAAAATTATCCATAAACCCTTTGATGGTTTTTTTCTTTGCTTTTGGCAATGGCGCTTCTGCTGTTGCAGCATCTATCACTTCCTGGGTAACCGGTTGTTGCGCAATGGCTGCTGCTCCATTTACTTTTATAAAATTGTTATCAAAAGTTTTATTCTTGTTTTCGTAATCGTTGTATCCTTTTAATATCAACCCTATGCAGGTACTGTACATTGGCTTGGCCAGTTCTTCAATATGGCCACCGCTTAAATGCTCGTTCGGGTAACCGATCCGTGCATTAAGCCCCGTTACATATTCTGTAAGCTGTATTAAATGTTTTAGCTGCGATCCGCCACCGGTAAGGATTACACCGCCATTCAGCATCCGGTTATCAAGCCCTACCTGCTTTAAATGATAAGTTACAAAATCCATTATTTCGCTCATACGTGCCTGTATAATATTGGCCAGGTTTTTTACAGAAATTTCTTTGGGCGCCATTCCTCTCAATCCGGGAATAGTAATGAAAGCATTTGTTTTTGCTTCATCGCTAAGTGCACTGCCGAATTGAATTTTCATTTGTTCGGCCTGTGTTTTTAAAACGCCCAGACCTGTTTTAATATCGTTGGTAATATTTTCGCCACCGAAAGGAATAACGGCTGTATGTTTTAAAATGCCTTCATAAAAAACTGCTAAGTCTGTAGTGCCGCCACCAATATCTACAATTGCAACACCGGCTTCCAGATCCTGATCGCACATTACAGCGGCTGCAGAAGCTAATGGTTGCAGCACAAGATCTTTTGTTTTTAAACCGGCTTTATCTACACTCCTGTTGATGTTGCGTATGGCATTTTTATCGCCCGTGATGATGTGAAAATTAGCGCCAACTTTTACCCCGCTATACCCAATAGGATTGGGGATATTCTGAAAATTATCTACGGTAAATTCCTGCGGAATTACATCAATGATCTGGTCGCCTGCCGGGATATATGTCCGGTACTGATCTGCAATTAAGCGGTCAATTTCATCCTGGCGAATTTCTTCTTCATTTTCCTGGCGCACAATATCGCCACGGGTCTGCAGGCTTTTTATATGATGCCCCGCAATGCCTACATAAACTTCGCCTATTTCTAAATTAGGGTTGGAGGCATAACAATTTTCTAAAGCCGTTTGTATGGCTTTAATGGTTTGATCAATATTCAGTACCATTCCGTGTTGCACTCCATTGCTGTTGGCACGGCCAAAGCCGAGAATTTCCAATTTGCCAAACTCATTTTTACGCCCGGCAATGGCTGCAATTTTTGTAGTACCGATGTCTAAACCTACGATGACTGGCTGTTCCTGATTCATAGTTGTATGTTTTGTGTTTGTGTGTATTATTTAATACCCTTTGAAATTTGTACTTTATTAATTGTCATTGGTCAATAGTCATTGGTCATTTATTTTAATAATTTGTTATTGACTTATTGACTTTTTGCCAATTGACTTTTTGCCCATTGATTTATTAATAATCATTTGCCTTCATCACTGCTTTTGGTTTTTTCTGGTCAGGCTTTTTAATTTGTTTTATTATTGCTGGTTTTTTAATTACGGTTTTAGTCACTGGTTTTGGCGGTACTGTATTTTTTGTTATTGGCATTGCTGTTGAATTAATTGCCGGCTTTGCTGGTATAGGTTTTAAAACAACAGGTTTAGCAACAGTAGTAATTGGGCTGGCCAATGTTGACGTGCTTTTCTCTTTTGGAGAGGGTTTTTCAATAGTATTGGAGTTGGATGGTTCTGCTATTTCATCACGCTGCAGCGATTGCTGTATGAGTGAAGTATCTGAGGAATTTTTTTCATTGTCCTGATAAAAAGATTGTACAGAATCTGCTGAGGCTTTGGCTGCGTTTGCTGCCATTATCTGCATTAGCTGCAATGTTCTTAATGAGTCTGCTGCAATATCTTCCCTGCCTTTTATTTTGGCCACCACCTGGTTATCGTATTGCAGATTGATGTTGCTGTAGCGGTTCCAGCCCGCTTTTACCATAATATTTTTATAAAAGAGTTTAAGCTTTATAAATTTTGCGGCGGTGCCTGAGGCATCTCCAAATTCAATTAACTGGTTGCCGATTTTTGGTGTCATTTCAAAACTACGTTGCGGCGTAATGTTCACCTGGTCAATCATAGACATTAAAAAACTATCCGCCTGCAATTGCATACTCATATTTTTTATATCAAATAATAAGCTGCTGTCTGCTGGGGTAAGAATGATGGCTTCTGACGGAAACCCTGTAAATACCGGCACCCGTGCAGAAAATTTTTCGCTGAGTGGCAACATCATTCCACTACTATCGATATAAAAAGTATTACCGGCATTGGTAAAAATTCTTGCTACAGGTTCTCTTTCTTCAATATCGGCCTGTAGTATATTATTATTATCAAAGTACAGTTCTGCATTTTTTATCCATATATCTTTTTTTAAATCTGCTTCCATCTGGCGAAGATTAAAACTTTGCATTGCTTTGCCTTCTGCTGCCTGATCGGTAAAGCGGTTGATGATTGCCAGCACATCATTTTTATCAATAAAAAAATTATTGTTTACACCGCTGATATTTATTTCTATTCCTTTGCAATGCTTTGCATCTTTACGTTTTACTGCTGCTACCAGCAACACAATAGTGCCAATCCCTATTGTTACCCACAAAAGGCTTGAAAGTAATTTTTTAATATTTAATTTTTTTACACTCATTTATTTTTCAAGAAGTGCCTGCTTTACGGGTTCTATCATTGTGTCAATATCTCCTGCTCCGGCAGTGATAAGCAAAGCTGTTTTATTTTCTTTTATCCATTCTGTTAATTCCGC
>JANLQE010000084.1:0-3594 GCA_031367625.1 Bacteroidota bacterium | reverse complement strand
GGTAGAAATTCTTACCCCACTACAGCCCAGCGGATGCCCGAGAGCAATAGCACCGCCATTCACATTTACTTTTTCAAGGTCTAATCCCAGGTCATGAATACAGGCAATACTTTGCGATGCAAAAGCTTCATTCAGTTCTATCAAATCCAGATCTGCTACAGTAAGCCCGGCACGATCCAATGCTTTTTTTGTAGCAGGCACCGGTCCAATGCCCATCACCGCTGGTTCTACGCCTGCAACCGCCATACTCACCATTTTTGCAATCGGTTTTAATCCATATTTTTTTACTTCCGCTTCGCTGGCCAGCAACATAGCCGCAGCGCCATCATTTATACCACTGCTATTGCCCGCTGTTACCGTTCCCCCTTCTAAAAAAGCAGGTCTTAATTGTGCCAGTTTCTCCAATGATGAAAGCCTCGGATGCTCATCATTTTCAAAATCAAATTGTTCTTTGCCCACCTGCACACTCACCGGAATTATCTCCTCTTTAAATTTTCCCTGCGCAAAAGCTTCAGCATATTTTTGCTGGCTCTCCAGAGAAAATTCGTCCTGCGCATTACGGCTGATGTTCCATTGCTTCGCCACATTCTCTGCAGTTTCACCCATCGTGTATGGATAATACATTTCGCTCAGTTTTTTATTTACAAAACGCCAGCCCATTGTGGTATCAAAAATCTGTGCATTACGGTCAAAGGCCGATGTGCTTTTAGGCATCACAAACGGCGCCCTGCTCATGCTTTCCACGCCGCAGGCAATCATCAGTTCTGCATCGCCGCAGGCAATCGTACGGGCGCTGTCCATGATAGCCTGCAGGCCACTGGCGCAAAGCCTGTTTACGGTATTGCCGGCCACACTAACGGGAAGGCCTGCCAGCAGTGCCGCCATCCGGGCTACATTACGGTTATCTTCCCCGCTTTGGTTTGCAGCGCCCGCAATCACATCTTCAATTGCATTCACATCAATACCCGGGTTGCGGATGAGGAGCGCTTTAATAATGTATGCCAGCAGATCATCGGGGCGCATATTAGCTAATGCACCGCCATATTTTCCAATCGGCGTTCTTACTGTATCAATTACATAAACTGTGTTCATAAATATTTTTTTTGGCCCGGCGATATACCATTATTGAGCAATGCGAAGGATAGATACACGGATAACACGGATAGAACGGATAAAGAATATTATCAGTGAAAATCAGCCCGATCAGTCTCATCTGTGTATCTATCTATTCATCAGTTAAAATCAGTCCAATCATTCTCATCTGTGTTCTATCTCTGTTCTATCCCACAAAGAACGTAAATTTGCCCCATGTCAGTAAAGAAAAATATACGTGAGTTCAGTTTACCGGAATTAAAAGAATATTTTGAATCTATAGGGGATAAAAAATTTCGTGCCATGCAGGCTTATGAATGGCTCTGGAAAAAAAATGCCCGCAGTTTTGATGATATGAGCAATCTCTCCCTTGATCTGCGAAAAAGATTAGCAGAAGAATTTGAACTTAACAGCCTTACCGTTGATGCTACACAACACAGCAACGACGGCACTTTAAAATCAAGGTATAAAACCTACGATGGCCATTTAATAGAAGGCGTTTTAATCCCCACAGAAAAAAGATATACGGCCTGCGTTTCCTCACAAATCGGGTGCAGCCTTAGCTGCAAATTTTGCGCAACCGGTTTAATGGACCGTAAACGGAATTTGAATTTTGATGAAATATACGACCAGGTGGCGCTGCTGAATGAACAAAGCGAAAAAGTATTTGGGCAAAAATTATCCAACATTGTTTACATGGGCATGGGCGAGCCTTTGCTTAATTATAAAAATGTTTTAAAGTCGGTAGATAAAATTACGGCCAGCGACAGCATGGCTATGAGTCCTAAAAGAATTACTGTTTCCACAGCAGGTGTAGCTAAAATGATAAAGCAATTAGGTGATGATAAAGTGCGGTTTAATTTAGCCTTATCCCTTCATGCCGCTACAGATAAAAAGCGGAACGAAATAATGCCCATCAACGAAACCAACAGTATAGAATTTTTGATAGAGTCACTTAATTATTTTTACCAGCAAACAAAAAATGATATTACGCTGGAATATGTATTGCTGAAAGGCCAGAATGATTCTTTAAAAGATGCTGAAGAGTTAGTGGCAGTCTATCGCCAGATACCAACGCACCTGGTAAATGTTATTGAATATAATCCGGTAGCCGGTATTCCCTTTGTAAAATCAGATGAAGATACCACACAGATTTTTACAGATTATCTGGCTAAAAATAAAGTGAATGTAAGAGTGCGCCGTAGCCGTGGAAAAGATATAGATGCCGCCTGTGGCCAATTAGCCAATAAGAAACAGGTTACTACATAACATAAAAAAATTGATCCTTACAATTGTTATCACCGCTTAATTTTTGGTGATTTTTTTATAGAACACAAATCCCTTTAACAAAGCTTTGATTAAACTTTGGTAAGCACCTGCCGTCTATGCTTTATACAATTACAAAAAATAAAAACATGAAAAAATTATTAATATTATCCCTGGCACTGTCGTCAGTAATATTCTCAGCATCTGCACAGCAAAAAAGAGAACCTGCCAGCCACCGGATGAAGGGCGCAAAACAGGGTATACATGAGGGCCGTCATAACAAAGGAATGATGATGAAGGATATGAATTTTACTGATGCCCAAAAAGCGCAGTTAAAAGCAAACCGGCAATCGTATAAAACCCAAATGCAGGAATTAAATAAAAATGAAAACATTACGGTAAAAGAGCAGAGGGATAGAAAGCAAGCTTTACGCACTGAACAAAAAGCTAAAATGCAGGCCCTGCTTACCCCGGAGCAGAAAAATAAAATGGCTGAATCGAAAGCAAAAATGGAAGATCAAAGAAAGGAAATGGGCGAAAAAAGAATGGAGATGATGAAAACAAAACTGGGCCTGAATGATGACCAGGTTTTAAAAATGAAAGCCCAGCATGAAGCAACACATGCTCAACTAAAAGCAATAAAGCAAGATCAGACATTAAGCCGTGCAGATAAAAAAGAAAAAATGAAAGCAATAAAAGATGAGGCTATGCAACAGCGTAAAAGTATTCTTTCTACAGAGCAAATGAAAAAAATGGAAGAGCTGAAAAAAGATCATAGCGATAAAGATTGGAAACAATCAAAAAAATAACCTTATTAAACCCCTGAATGCTGGAGGCGCAATTTTTTTGCGCCTTTTTTTTGTAGATATCCGGGGTTCTTCAAACCTTAATAATTAATAGATTATCTTTACGGCTCATCTACTGTTGAAAAACAGCAAAATCATACAACCATGAGCCAGTCTCCCTTTCAGAAATTTGTATCCCCAAAAAAGAACAGCGTAGTAAAAGAAGAATTTCGCCAGGAAAAAAAGAAAGCACGGAAAGAAAAAAACGCCTACTTCGATAAACTGAAAGAAGAAAAATACCAGGCAAGAATAGTCAAAAAAAATCCTGCAGCACGGCAACCAAAATCGGAAGATATTAAAAATTCCGGCTTTAATAATTCAGCCAGCAAAACAAAAGATTTTACAGCCGCTAACGAAAAAACAACAAACACGGTTATGCCGCTAAACAAAT
>JANLQE010000080.1:0-12070 GCA_031367625.1 Bacteroidota bacterium | reverse complement strand
ACCAACATAACGGTTACGGGTAATGGCGGTACGGCTGCTTATAGTTATAACTTAGATGCTGGTACTTACCAATCATCGAATATCTTTACTGTGTTTGCAGGCACTTATACCATTACGGTTAAAGATGCTAATGGTTGTACTGTTTCTAAAACGATTACAATTACTCAACCAGCAGTAGTACTAAAAGCATTTATTTCATTAACTATACAGAAAACTGACGTAAACTGTAAAGGTGGCAACGATGGAACAATAATTGCAACGCCAAACAACGGAGTAGCACCATATCTATATAGTATTAATGATGGTACATACGCTACAACAAATACCTTTTTAAATCTTAATGCAGGTATATATAAAATATCCGTCAAAGATTCACCAGGAAATGTCACTTCAAGTAATGTAACAATTCTTGATGGCAACCGTAATTGCAAAACCTTTAATTTGAAGGTATTCCCTAATCCTACTACATCTCAGTTTGCATTAACAATTGAAACTAATGATACTAAAACTGGTATTCAAATAATAGTAATGAACATGATAGGGCAGACAGTGTATCAGGCAAGTGGCAAAGCGGGAGTAAAAAATATTTTTGGGATAAACTTTGTTTCAGGCTCTTATTTGGTAAAAGTAATTCAGGGTACTAATACTGGAACCCTCCAACTGATAAAAGTTAATTAAAATTTACCGCTATAAAAGTTGAAGAAAATCCCTTTTGCATAAACGCAGAGGGGATTTTTCATATCAAGAAATTTGTTTTTAATAACAAAATTGATGTTAATTTTAGGAGATAAGAAACTAAATATTGTACTCCCATTTAAATCTTTAAAGCCAGCATTAATGAAACTATTTTTATTCTGCACTCTTTTTTTTATACATTCATTTTGCAAAGCAACAAATTATTATATTTCTTCTTCAGGAAAAGATTCCAATATTGGTACTTCGGCATCGGCTGCCTGGCAAAGCCTGTCAAAACTCGAGGCTATGATGAAAGATATTAAAGCAGGAGACAGTATATTATTTAAAAAGGGAGATTCTTTTAGTGGAATATTATCGTGGAACAAGCCAGGCATTAAGGGTGCACCTATTGTATTCAGTAGTTATGCAACGGGTGCCAAACCTTTATTTCAATATCCAAAACAATTAAAAACACCTGTTACAGACAGAATATTATTTAGCATAACAGGCGACTACATTGTAATAGATGGCTTCAATATTACCGATAAAGATTTTCCTTTAAATGACAAATTGAATCCTGCTAATTGCGGGATAGCATTCAGTATAGGAATTTCGGGTAGTCTCAATACTAATCACTGCATCATAAAGAATTGCGAAATGAGCAATATAGGAATGGGAATAGTTATTAATGGAAATTTGAATATAATTGACTCGTGCAATATTACCGACCTTAAAAATTTAAAAAACACGCAGGGCGAACCGGGTAATGCTTCGTCTTTTGATGATGATTATGGCGCAAATGGCGTTACACTTTCAGGAAACTTAAATACTATCACACACAATTATTTTAGTGGCAACTGGGCTATAAGTTATGATTATGGTTTTAATGGAGGAGCTATTGAAGCTTTTGGGCCAACAAGCAGAAATAAAATAATGTATAACACAATAATAGATTGTAATGGTGTAATGGAATTTGGGAGTGCACATGGCGGAGGAGCAGCGTATAACCTTATTGCTTACAATTTATTAATTAATAATGGTATGCTTACCTGGGTAAATACAAATGGAACTTTTGCCATACAGGTTTCCAATGTTCAATATTTTAATAACACAATTGTTGATATCAATAACAGGTTTAAAGATGAAGGCCTGTTTGGTTTTAGTGGCTCGCCTGATGCTGATACTGTATTCAATTTAAAAAACAATATTTTTTATTTGGGATCAGGGCTTGCAGTATTAAAAGCAAACCAGGACTTGAAAAAAATATCACATGAAAATAATATTTACCATTTGTTTAATGGAAGTAAAACAAACTTTAAACTTAACAGTTCTGAATTGAATACGGATATGCCGGTTTTCAAAAGCACTGCCGGTACCGACCCAACGAAGTGGAACTTTTCATTGCTGCTAAATGGCCCGGCTAAAAGGTTTGGCTCAGAAACAGGAATTACAAATGATTTTAAAGGAATAGCAATACCAGATATTTCAGTACCGGATGCAGGCTATATGGAAAGTATCCTTACATCAAAAGACTTCTCTTTTAGTGCAAGGGATATTCTTATATTTTTAATTGCCATTATTTTTTGTATCCCAATAAATATTTTATCTCACCATTAATTACAAAAGATCATTACTTCAAGCGGGTTATTTTAAAGTAAAATTACTGGTTTGCGAAAGAAATTTTTGTACTCCTGAAGAAGGAATAAAAATAAAATTATTAATATAAACACCCCGGCGAACATAATTATCTTTACTGGTGCCGATATTATTACTGTCCTGATGAACAGATTTATTAAACCCGTTTATATTGGTTATTTTTCCATCAAGAATAAAAAAAGCTTCGTAACCAAATTGTTTTAAAAACAGCGGCACATCTTTTACAGCATTTTCCTTATGCCTGTCTTCAATTTCAATAAGTAAAGAAGGGAGATTTTTTTTAATAGTTTCTTCAGCTCCTTTTAATACGGCCATCTCATGCCCTTCCACATCTATCTTTATAAAGCCCACATTTTCGAAATGATAATCATCTAATTTTTTTATGGTAACTTTTAGTCCGCTTTTTTCAGTGGCATTTTCATCATCCAGTATATTTGCTTCTTCGATAGTGCTTCTGCCAAGATCCTTTACCAGCATACGTAAAACAGCATCACCGTTTTTATCAGAAAGTGCAACGCATTGTACGGTTACATTATTTGCCTTTACTGACCGTATCATACTTTTAAGGTCTGCAGCAGCCTGCGGAATTGGCTCAAATGCCACACAATCTTTTGACAAATCAACAAGCTGCATTGCAAACAATCCACCTGCGGCCCCAATATCAAGAGATGTTTTTTTTACATCTGCTAAAAAGGGGAGAAGATGTAATTCAGTTTCTTCAAAAGTATTTTTTAAAAAATTTACTCTTCTCTTCCAGTAAAAATCCGGTGCAAATTGCTTAGCTGCCCTGTTTAAAAAATTCTTTGCAAAAGATGGGATCAAACTCATTTTATTTCAGTTAATTGATTAATTAATAATTTATGCTTTTTGCGCCACTATTTTTGTTTTTGCTAAATAACGTAATTCTTCTTCAGGATATTTAAGGCTGAACAGCCACCACATATTCAGCCGCAGGCAAATATTATAAAAAACCATTGATAGCAAAATGGCACTTGGCCATACAGCAACTACTAATATCAATGCATCAGTAATACCCAAAAATTTAATTAAAAATAACCTGACAATAGATATCGCTATGATCTGTACACAATAAATATGTACGGAATGATAACCAACGACCCTTAAAAAGGGCATTATTTGTAACCTGGATAAGGAAAAAGAAATGGATATTGAAAAAGCACAACCCACTAATGCCACCAGTAAAAAATAAAACGGCATACCATGTTCTACAAAATAAGTATCGCCATTATCTATATTAAGTTTAGTAAAAAAATATTGAACAGCAATGAAAGCCACCATCAGGGGTAAAAATAATTTCCAGGATGAAAATAATTTTTTCCCCTTTTCATACATAATAAATTTAGAAACTGCATCACCCAGTGCGAAGAAAATATAATACTGAAGTATGTCATTTACAAAGCCAAGATTAATTTGCTTTGTTCTTATAAATGCAAGGCCAAAATAAAATATCAATCCAACTAACAAATGCTGCCACAACTTAAATTTTAATTTTACTTTAAGAAAAGCATAAAGTATCCCTACACAAAACAATGCATTCAAATACCAGAACTGTCCTGTACTTCGGGGGTCTATTATAAGATACAAATAACTGATGGGGTGAGTATCTGAATTGGTATATCCAGAGAAAAATATCTGCATGGATATTTGTATAATACCCCATACAAAAAGCGGGTATAAAATTGTTCGAAGGCGGTTATCAGCATAAGCTGAAAGGCCTCTTTTATTGAGGCTTGCTGTAACAAATATTCCGGAGGCAATAAAAAAGAGTGGCATCCTGAATCCCGAAAGAAAAATATCTATATATTCCAGGAATGGATACTTTTTAAAATCAACTCCCGATCTTTCCAGGCTTTCAAAACAATGCCGGTAAGTAACCAGTATTATACTTATTCCGCGGTCATAATCTATCCACCCGTGTCTCTTATTGCTCAGGATATAGCCTGAATTGAAAAATCTCATTTTTACCTTTTATAAATATTAATCTTTTTAGTAAGCATTTTTTTCTCCTTTTACCACGTTATATATTGTAAGAAATAGGATTCTCACATCAAGCCATACATTCCAATTTTCAAGATACCATAAATCATTAGAGACCCTCATTTTTATCTGCTCAGGATTGGTTATCTCGCCTCTGCATCCATTTACCTGTGCCCATCCTGTAATGCCGGGTTTTAAAAAATGCCTGATCATATACTGATCTACAGTTTTAGAATAATCGCTTGTGTGCTTTACCATGTGCGGTCTTGGGCCTACCAAACTCATTTCTCCTTTTAAAACATTAATAAATTGAGGGAACTCATCAAGGCTTGTTTTTCTAATAAAACGCCCAAGTTTTGTAATTCGCATATCGTCTTTGCTAGCCTGTTTTAGGTCTGCATCTTTATTTACTGCCATACTCCGGAATTTAAAGCAATTAAATAAATTATTATTTTTTCCCGATCGTAACTGAGAGAAAAATACCGGACCCGGAGACTCAAGAATAATCAACAGCCCAAGAATTGGTATAAGCCAGGAGAGGATGAAAACCACTACCAAAAGGCTGACTACAATATCTATTATTCGTTTTTTCAGCCGGTTACCAACATCTTCCAATGGTTCGCTGCGTAATGATAAAATGGGAAGATCTTTGATGTAATCTATAATTACCGGTTTGCTGAAAAAGAAAGAAAGATTAGGCACTACCTTAAATCTTACACATTCCATTTCTGCCTGGTGCATAAGCCCGTAAACATATTCATTTTGTTCGGGTGTAATGGTAGAAAATATTTCCTGCACATCCATATCCTTGGCTACCTGTATTATATGCCTGATATCAGATAAAATAGGGTAGGTAGTTAGTTCTGTTACATTTTGCTCATCTTCTATAAAGCCTAACAGGTGTGTGTTTATGCCTTCTTCTTCAAAATAGGTTGCTAATTTTTTTGCAGTATCGTTATACCCTAAAATAATTACATTATTGAATAATGAATTTTGCTTTTTAAAGAAATGTTTTATGCCAACGTATAAAAACCTGTTTAAAAAAAGACCAATGCCAAAACCTATAATAACTGCAATTATAAAAATCCGGGAAACTGCATATTCTCTGGAGAAAAATAAATACACAAGTATAAAAATGATCCAGGCAATATAAACCTGAACTGTTCTTTTTGTAAATGATTCAAAATGCAGGATTATTTTTTCTGAATAGGTTCCAAATAAAAAAGACAGCAAAAACCAAAATGTATTTATGAAAAGCCAGAACCCCAGGTAGGCGCTGAAATAATTGGTTGATATCCTTTTAGCAAATAAAAAATATACAACAGCAAATGAGATATTTAATAGTAAAATATCCATGATGACCAATGCAACCTGTAAATAAAGTTTAAACTGCCTGTTCATAATTTTAAATATTGGTTAAAAATATTTTCCAAACATTCATGTTCATATTTGCACATCTTTCTTTTTATTATAAATAGAAAGTAATGAATCTACAATGCGGCCAGATGTGTTTCCATCCCAAAATTCAGGAATGGTTCCCTTCTTCCAGTTTCCGGCTATTATATTATCCATACATTTTTTTAATTTATCAAAATCATTTCCTATTAATTCATTTGTACCTGCCAAAATTGTTTCGGGCCGCTCTGTTGAATTTCTTAATGTGAGACAGGGTATATGCAATACAGTTGCTTCTTCAGTAATCCCTCCGGAATCTGTTATTATTCCTTTTGCATTTTTTACCAAATAAATAAATTCCAAATAACGCTGAGGATCAATCGTAATCAGCTTTTCTTTATCAAACTGCAGGTTATCCAGCATTTGTTTTGTTCGTGGATGTACCGGAAAAATGATGGGATAATTTTGTGCCGAATTTATTACTGCTTCTAAAACGTTTTTTAATTTTTCACTATTATCCACGTTGGACGGGCGGTGCAGGGTTAGCAAAAAATAATTACTTTCTTTTAAATTAAGGGCCTCCCAAAAAACAGGTTTTATAATTTTATTTAAGTTTTGATAAAGTGTATCAATCATGGTATTTCCTACAAAATGAATTGCACTCTCAGGAGTCTGTTGGGCCAATAATTGTTTATTAGCTATTTCGCTTGTTGTAAAAAAATGATCGCAGATAGCATCTGTAACAATACGGTTAATTTCTTCTGGCATTGTCATGTCGCCTGATCTTATTCCAGCTTCTACATGAACCACATCTATACATAATTTTTTTGCGGTAATGGTGCAAGCCATGGTAGAGGTAACATCACCAACCACAAGCACTGCAGAAGGCATATTTTGTAGAAGCTCTTTTTCAAATTTTATCATAATGGCTGCAGTTTGTTCTGCCTGTGAGCCACCACCACACTCTAAATTTGCATCTGGTAAAGGAATAGCAAGCTGTTCAAAAAAATCACCACTCATTTTTTTATCATAATGCTGGCCGGTATGTACCAGCCTGAAATTAATATCTGCACCGTTTTTTTTTGCCTCATTAATAGCTTTTATAATAGGTGCTATCTTCATAAAATTTGGCCTTGCACCGGCAACAATTGTAACTACCATATTAGTTCTTATTTTCAGTTGTGTTCAGTAATGTGTTGGCTTTAATATATTCAATCAGCTCATTTGTAAAAATTACAGCTCCCCTCCTCTGTAAATGGACATCATCAAAATAATAATCTGGATTATTAGCATAGGCTTTGGTACTGTCAAACTGAAGAAAAGATGCATTATTTTCTGACAATTCTTTCAACCTTTTATTAAACCCAACCGTAGATTTATAACAGTTAGGTGGGGATATAATAATCAGCTTAATATTATTTTGTTTACATAATTTAATAAAATTCAGAAAACTTTTTAGATTGGTCTGGGTTTCTTCTTTAATATTATAATAAGTAGTGTTAGTAATATATTGTCCTTTAAACTTTGAATCCTTGAATGAAATGGGCATTGATCCATCCTGCAAAAGTGTATCAAGGGTTTTAAAATGCTTTTGAGTAATATTGAAATTACTTATGCCTAATTGCGAAACGATAAACAGTTTGGATAATAACTCATTCTTGCCGTCTCTTTCAACTAACTGATCCCTGATGACCGGATATTCTACCAATGGATATAACCTGTCCAGCCTGAAATGCATGATCGAATTAGGTAATAGTTCCGTTGGATCATCAACAACTAAAATTACAATTCCTGGTTTTTTGTTCCCATTCTTCAATGTCTGCTCTAAAAGAAATTCATGAAAATCTATACCTGATCCAGGAAAAGAAAGATTGTAAGCAGTTGTTTTTAACGAATCTGCTATTTGTGATGCCATAATATCTCTGGCGCCCCGTGACGAGCCGTAGATGAGGATATTAGAATTTATCTTTCCGGTTATGATCATTTCCAAACGCTTGTCAACTTCTGTTTTAGGGGAATAATTGCGAAGCAATATCAGGGTTTTGTCCAGCACAAAAAAGCCGGCAAAAAATATAAAAACATTTATTAAAAACTTTTTCATTCTTTAAAATTGAAAGTATATGAATTGCTGTTCTTTACCGATGAAAACGAATATTGCAATTATAAGTACATAATAAAATGACCATCTTACAGGCTTATACCATTTTCCGCCAAATGCTGCTAATGCATATTGGTGTTCCCTTCCAATCCATTCTATTATCATAAAAATAAAGATCAGCACAATGGCAACCGCAGGGTGGGCTTTAAGCCCTAAGAAAGCTTTTTTATCGGGCATGTTAAATAATGATCGGGAAAATATAGAAGAAATATAATTAACCGCATGTGATACACTGTTTGCCCTGAAGAAGATCCATGCAAAAACAGTTAAACTAAAAGTAACAGTCATGCTTAGCAGCTCTTTTACTGTTGGCAGATATCTTCCCTGGGCAACAGTTTCCAGGTTGGTTCTGTTTCTGTTTGAAAGTAATAAGGGTAAAAAATAAATTGCATTCAGTCCTCCCCATACAATAAATGTCCAATTGGCTCCATGCCAAAAACCACTCAATAGAAAAATGATAAATGTATTTCTTACTTTCATCCACACGCCGCCTTTACTACCACCAAGTGGTATATACACGTAATCCCTGAACCAGGTAGAAAGCGAAATATGCCAGCGCCTCCAGAATTCCGCAATGTCCCGGGAAAAATAAGGGAATGCGAAATTGCGCAGCAAATCAATTCCCAGTAGCCTTGCAGTACCTAAGGCAATATCAGAATACCCGGAAAAATCACAATAGATCTGAAAAGTAAAAAACAGCGCACCTAATACAAGAGTACTGCCTGAAAAAGAAGCAGAATTATTGAAGATCATATTCACATATTCTGCGCAGGTATCAGCAATAACTATTTTCTTAAATAAACCCCACAAGATCTGTTTTAAACCATCTACTGCTTTTACATAATCAAAATGACGTGTTTTTTTTACCTGCGGCAGAAGGTGTGTGGCACGCTCAATAGGCCCTGCAACCAGTAAAGGGAAAAAACTTACGAATACAGAATAGTTTACAAAATTTCTTTCTGCCTTAATTTTTCCTTTATAAATATCAATCACATAAGAGAGCCCATGAAATGTATAAAATGAAATGCCTACAGGCAATATTACTTTCAACGTCCACACATCAGGTTTATAACCAAAGCCGGATATCAGATCAGCAAAAGAACTGATAAAAAAATTGTAGTATTTAAAAAAACCAAGAAATCCTAAGTTGATGACAACACTTAAAACAAACCAGAATTTTTTTAAATTCGGTTTTTCAGTTTGCTCCATTTTTATTCCTGTAAAAAAATCCAGTAAAGTAGAAAAGATGAGTAAAAATAAAAAACGATAATCCCAACTTGCATAAAAAAAATAGCTTGCAACAAGAAGCAAAATATTTTGCAGTTTTAGGCTCTTATTGGTTACAAACCAATACAGCACAAAAACCACCGGAAAAAATATTGCAAAACTTAAAGAATTAAAAAGCATACTATTTTTTTTAGATCGTATTAAGAAAAAATGCCAGCATCCCCGGTAATTCCCTTAACATCAAAGTGATTACAGCATTTTAATTGTGCCTGTTTATCATTCCTTTAATACCCGGTTCAGTTAAAGCATTTGCAATACCGTAGTGGGTAAATTATTTTTTAAATCTTTTATTTATGTAAACGATTGTTTCATTTTTTGTTTCACCACCAGTAAAATAAATTTACAATTGCCAACCAGATACCTCTTCCACATTCTGCCAGGTTCCTGCATAAATCTGTAAAACCATTCCATGCCCATGCTTTGCATCCATTTTGGGGCACGTTTTGTAAGGCCTGCAACTACATCAAAAGTACCGCCAACGCCCATAGTAAAATTTACTTTTGCCAATAGGTTGCGGTGTGCATACATAAAGTTTTCTTTTTTGGGAGATGTAATTGCAACAAATAATAATTGTGCACAGCTATCTGCAATTTGTTTTGCCACTTCTTCTTCCTCCTCTTTTTTAAAATAACCATTGCGAAAACCTGCAATGATTGAAGCACCATATTTTTGAGTATATATATTTACAACCTCACTAACAATATCTTCTTTTGCCCCAAGAAAAAAACATTTATACTTTTTTTCTGCAGCAAGCTTTACCAGTTCCTGCATCAAGTCGGCACCGGCAACCCTTTCCGGCAGGTAGCTACCCAAAAATTTGGCTCCCCAAACAATTGCCTGCCCATCCGCATTTATAATATCGCAACTGATTACACTCTCCATCAATTGCCTGTCATTTTGCATAGACACAACCTTGCCGGCATTAATTACAACATGGTTTATTCTATCACCAGATTTAATGGCTTCATCTACCAGGCTGATTGTTTGCTGCATGGTTAAAACATCTACAGGTATCCCTAAAAAATATATACGTTTTGGTTCCATTTATTAGTATCGTTATTTACCATTATCTGATGAAAAGTATTTACTGAAAGCGTAAAACATCCACGCCTGCGACCAGCGCATATAATTGATTTTGGATGTAAAGTATTTATTTACCTGGTAATAAAAATACCCTTTATCTGCCTGCATATTTTCTATTGTCCAGTTTAAAACTTTATCCAGTAAATTTTTATATTCAGTTGTTTTATTCAATTTTTTAACTGTGATGATTAGCTGAGCTGGGGCATGTATATCTATCGGATAAATACTATTGCTGTAATATTTAGGTATCCCTTCTTCAGTAAAAAAAGTATTTATGTAATATTTAAAACCTTTTTCCAAACTCTCTTTATACGTGTTGTCGCCACTGTACAGCATGTAATCGCTCAGGCATTCAAGGTTATAACCTGTATGAAAATTATCTATCCATTTATGAAAGGGCAGCGTGCCGTAGGCCCAGGATCCATTGCTTTGCTGGTAGCTGCAGCAAAATGCCACAGATTTTTTTGCCTCCTGAAAAAGTAACTCTTCTTTTGTAAATGAATATATTCTTGTAAGTAACCTGCTTCCCAGTAACGATGCATTAAACACAACGCTTTTATCTACCGGCGAATAAGAGAATGAAAAATTTCCATTTTCATCATAAGTACGGTTCAGATCTTTTAGAAAAAAAGCGCAGGTGCTTCTTGATGTTGCAAGCAAATTTTCGCTTCCTGTAATTTCATAAGCATCTAATAATGCATTTGCAATAAAAGAAGATGCCACTATTGTCGGCATATTTTTTGGATGAAAAAACGCTCTGGCTTCCCAATCAAAATTATATCCCCAGCATGTGCCGGAATACCCTGTAATTGCCGCTTCATTTATTTTTTGAATAAAAAAATTTATTTTTTGCAGATATAATTCTTTAGGATTTGTTTTATATAAATTACAATAGCCAGATAAAAAAAGCCCTAATGCCTTAGGGTTATACTCTTTTTTAACACCGCATAACCGCCTGAAATTAACAGGCGAACGCTTAAAAAATTGTATCCATGCCAGGCGTGCATACCTGCTATTTTTTATTACAGGCAAATGTTGAAACACTGAACTATTCAACCCATCGTAAGGGTCGTATCCTTTGTATTCCTCCTTTTCACAAAATGCAGTTAACCGTTCAAAAGATGTTTCAAAATCTACAGGCATTCTTTTTATTTATTTTTATTAATTTTTTAATACAGAATTTATAAGATTTGTATAAAATAACCTGTACTCATTAAATGAATTATTTTCATCGGTAATTACCTTTTGCTGTGGTAATTTATTTTGTTGTATTAATTCTTCCAGTTTGTTTTCAAAATCATTAACATCACGATTTTTAAAGAGATGTGTGCCCACAGGCCTTATTACTACATCAGATGCTAATATTATTTTATTCATGAATAATGCTTCCCTTACTGTCAGCGCATCCCCATCAGTATTTGTTGGCCTTACCACAATATTTGCCTGCTGTATTAGTTTAACAAATGACAGTTTTATATTCAGCAATAAAAAAGTATCCTCTATCTGCAGGTCTTTAATTTTAGCTGAATAGTTTTCGTAAATATTTTTACTGTCAATAGAAGATACAATGAAAATAAAAAAGACAGGAACGCCTTTTTTAGTCATCTTTTGTGTCACCTCCAAACACATATCCATCCCATATAAATCTTCGTTATTATAAAGATCAAGCCTTGATGCATTTGAACAAATAATTGTTTTTCCTTCAGCCTTTGCCTTTTCTAAAAACTCAACAATAATTTCCGGCAGTTCTGGTTCATTTTTCAATAAAGGCGGTAAGAAGGCATTTTTAATTATGCATTTTTCTACAGGTAACGAAAT
>JANLQE010000325.1:0-11943 GCA_031367625.1 Bacteroidota bacterium | reverse complement strand
AACATATTGCGATGCAATGCTGTTAATGAAGCCGGAGGATATTGCCGTTCATAAAGAATATCATGATACGCAATACGGTTTCCCTATTGACGGTGACAATGAATTATTTTGCCGCCTTGTACTGGAAATAAACCAGGCAGGGCTTAGCTGGACCACTATTTTAAAAAAGCAGAAAAACTTTAGAAAAGCCTATCACAATTTTGAAATAAAAAAAGTAGCAGCGTATAAAGAAAAAGATTTTGAACGGTTAATGAACGATGCCGGCATCATCCGTAACCGTTTAAAAATAAATGCAGCCATCAGCAATGCCAAAACAATTTTAGCTTTGCAAAAACAATTTGGCTCTTTTAAAAAATGGCTGCAGCAGCATCACCCAAAAAATAAAGAAGAGTGGACAAAACTTTTTAAACAAACATTCCAATTTACGGGTGGCGAAATTGTGAATGAATTTTTAGTAAGTACAGGGTTTTTGCCTGATGCTCATACCCAATCATGCAGGGTTTATAAAAATATAGTAAAAGCAAATCCAGCCTGGAGAGAAAAATAGTATGGTAAAAAAAATTGTCATTATCGGCCCGGAATCTACAGGTAAAAGTACTTTGTGTGAGCAACTGGCAAAGCATTACAGCACCCAATGGGTTCCCGAATATGCCAGAAAATATCTTGATACCAACGGTACCAAATACACGTATGAAGATTTGTATAAAATAGCGCAGGGGCAAATTGAAAGTGAAGATAAAATAATTAACAGTGGGCCGTGGACCGTGGGCAATAAAGCAACTGCTTCACCTGTTTTTATTGACACTGACCTGTATGTTATAAAAGTATGGAGCGAATTTGTTTTTAATAAATGTGATAACCGCCTGCTTACTTCCATTGCCAACCGTAAATATGATCTTTACCTTCTTTGCAATATAGATCTGCCATGGGTAAAAGATGCGCTTCGGGAATATCCTGATCTGCATACAAGAAAAAAACTATTTCATTATTATAAAGAAGCGATGGTAAACCAACCGGTTTCGTGGAACATTATCAGCGGCAGTTACGAAGATCGGCTACAGCAGGCCATTGCAGCGGTAGATATAATTCTGTAAATTATTTTATCAATTCCTGTATGTCGTCATCTTCCTCAAGGTTATTCATCTGCTGCAAAATATTTGCCGACCTGGCAGCCACATACCTGCTTAACGGCTTTATAGTAAATCTTTTTGGATTTGGTAAACAGGCCGCAATCATTGCGGCCTCCTGCCGGGTTAAATCTTTTGCATCTTTATTAAAATAATTTTTTGCTGCCGCCTGTGCACCAAAAATACCGGTACCCATTTCGGCCACATTTAAATAAGTTTGTAATATTCTTTTCTTACTCCACAGTTTTTCTATCATAAAAGTAAAATACACTTCCAGGCCTTTTCTAAAAAAGCCGCCACCCTGCCATAAAAAAACATTTTTTGCAGTTTGCTGGCTGATGGTACTTGCTCCTCTTATTTTTGCGGGGTGCCTTTTATTATATTTTACCGCTAATTTTATGGCTTTAATATCAAACCCGTTGTGATCGGGGAAAAGCTGGTCTTCGCCTGCCATTACAGCCAGCTTTATATTTGCTCCCATATCTTTATAAGAAATGTAATCTCTTTTAAAGCCGCTTCCCTGCAGGGCATTTACCATTTGTGTAATGGTGATGGGTGGGTTTATCCATTTGCAAAAAATGATATATACAAACTGCCCGATAAACAGCCAGAGTAAAACTTTTTTTATAGTACTCCAACATCCTTTTTTTGCAGGCTTATTCATCAGCAGTAAAATATTTTGAAAATTATTTTATTATCTGGCAGACATATTCATGTACTGCAGTGTATAATTATTTTTTCCAATTACCATTCTTTTATTTCCTGCTTTTACCATAAAAAATCCTGCCGCCGCCAACCCTGCTGATGCAGCCAATAATCCGGGGCTGAATTTTTTTCTATCCGCTAAATATACCACTCCGCTGCCAAGTGCAAGCAATGTTCCTCCACCCAGTAAAGCTGCTCCACTGCCACCTGTGTTAAAATGTTTGTTGTCTCTTCCAAAACTTTTAACCTGGTTATAATGATATACATACCTGAAACTGCCTGCAGTATCTGTAATTAAAAAACCCAGGGTGCTGGGTATGCGCCTTATTAAAAACTCCTGCAAAAAAATACTGTCATTTTTTATTTGCGTGATGAGCGCATTTCTATATGCACCGCCGCTGGTTACAAATTCTATATTTGTTCCGGCATAAAATGTCTGAATAGTTTTGTTGTTCTTTTTTAAAATAATAAAATCAGATTGCTGAGCATATAATAAAACAGGGTGAAGAAAAAAAAATATAAAGATCATTTTAACCATCTTAAAATTATTTATGCCTTGCACGAGTATATAATACCCCAATGATAAGCGCTACCCCGAAAGCCAGGAAAAGTAATCCTGAAATTTTATTTATAATAGTAATGTTTTTATCGGTTAGTTGTTTTCTAAGTCTGCCGGCAAGATTAATTTTAAAAAAATCTGCAGCAATATTTATACTAAGGCAAATGGAGAAAGTTGTTACAATATATTCAAGCGGTTCGCCGGTTGATTTTGTTGCGGCCGCCAGCCATAATGCAATTACACCGGGGTTTAAAGTGTTTAATAAAAACCCGGTAATAAATAACCGGGCATGTGTGGCATTACCTATTTTTACGCCCTCATCCAGTTCTGCCTTGCTATGATATTTTTTAAAAAACAAATAATAGATGCCGAGGCTTATTAAAAAAATACCGCCGCCGGTGCCTATCTGAACTTTATAACTAACTAAACTTTCGAGTAACTGCCCGAATGCATTGGCAATTACCACCCATAAAACATCGCTGAGCCAAACACCGCCAATAAAATAGAATGCGCTGGTAAGCCCATAATTAATCCTGAGTTTTATGATGGTAAAAATTACCGGGCCTACAGAAAATACCAATGCCAATCCTAACAACAATCCAGAAATGATGGCTTCGGTCATTCAGAAAAATTTTCAATTAATTTAAAATTCTTTTTTTTACGCCTGTTGGCTTAGCCATAAACTGTTTCCACTCTTCCAGCATCTTACCTTTAAGCACCCGTGGAAATTTGTGCTGGCCACCAATTTTGCCCTTTGACTTCATAAAATCCATAAAAATCTTTTCGGGCAAAACGTGCGCCGTTACTGCTTTTAAGGCATGCTTTCGCTCTACTTCGTAATCGTCGTTTAATATTTTTAATTTTTCATCTATTACGCTTGCAAGCTTTTCCTCATCTGCATAATCATCTGTACCAATAAACCATTCATGAGCAAAAAAGTTACCGTGCGGCACGCCTGCTACTGTAAATTCTGGTATAGAAATGTTCAACTCTTCTGATGCCATTTCAATAGCCCTTGTCATATTATCTACGCTGAGGTGCTCGCCTACCAAACTTAAAAAATGTTTGGTACGGCCGGTAATAATGATTTCGCTTTTCTCTTTATCAACCAGCCTCACGGTATCGCCTATGGCATACCGCCAGGCGCCGGCATTGGTACTTATTAAAATGGCATAGTCTTTATCTTCTTCAATTTCGTGTATCATATACGCCTGAGGTTCTGCTGCCATATTTCCTTCGGCATCAAAATTAATATCATCAAAAGGAACAAATTCAAAAAAAATATTATTATTAAGTGCCAGTTGCATGCCCCTGGTATCCTGCCTGCTCTGGTAAGCCAAAAACCCTTCGCTTGCAAGATAAGTTTCTATGTAAGTGATGGGCTTGCCCAATAATTTTTCAAATCCTTTTTTATAAGGCTCCATGGCTACGCCGCCATGCACATAAAAAGAAAGGTTTGGCCAAAGTTCGTGTATGTTATTAAGGTTGTACCGCTCTATAATTTTTTCAATACAAAGTTGAAGCCATGCCGGCACACCTACAATAAAACCAATATCCCAGTTGGGCGCATTTTCCACTACTTCTTCTAATTTTTTTGCCCAATCTTTTTCTTTGGCAATTTTTTTTCCTGGCTTGTATAAACCCAATCCTAAAAACCAAAATGGGATATTTTTTTGCTGTATGCCACTTAAATCTCCGGCATAATAAGTTGGGCCTTTTTGTAATTGTGTGCTGCCGCCCAGCATAAGCCAGCCCTTCCCAAGAGCCCTTTTAGGCACATCTTCATATTTAGTAAGGCTTAGCAACTGCTTAATACTTGTAATTGTATTGCTTCTTATTAATTCTTTTGTAATGGGAATGTATTTACTGGAAGCATCACTGGTGCCGCTGCTTAGCGCAAAATATTTTATAACCCCCGGCCAGCATACATCCGGTATTCCTTCTAAAGTTTTATACCACCATTCGTTGTAAATTTTACCGTAATTATAAGTAGGCACCAGTTGTTGAAACCTTTTTCCCGGATGGCGGCTTAATAATATTTCATCAAACTTATACAACTGCCCAAATTGTGTAAAACGGGCTTTCCTCAATAATTTTTTCAACACCTTTAACTGCTGCCTTCTTGGGTCGCTTACCGGAAGGTTTAATGCCCTGGCTATTGATGCAGGAAGTTTAATGTCGAAATAGGCCATTAATTATAAAATTATGGTGGAGAACAAATATAGTTAATGAAGCCGATGTAATACCCGCAAATACACTAACGGCATGTGAATTTTTTTGCAGCAAATTACCGGCTTTAAAATTATTTTATTGCCATTATAATGTAACAGATACCGTGCCTGTAAAAATGGCATTGTATTTTGCTGTTTATCTTTAAAGCAGCAGCAGCAATGCTGATACCCAAGCGGCAAAAATTTATTTTATTATTTCACGGCTTCGGCCATACATGCCTCTCTCAATAATTGCATATAGGCCAGGCCTTTTGCGTTAGCATATTCAATATTTTTTTGCGGGATATTTTCTGTGCCGGGATAATTATCTATTGCAAGGCTCAGGCTTTCTTCCCGCAATAAATGCAGCATTGGGTAGGGCGACCTGTTGGTATAATTAGCGGGGTCGTCACCAGATGAACCAGCAAATAAATATTGCGGATGAAAACTCGCTACCTGGTAAATACCTTCATATCCTTCTTTTTTTAAAAGCGATTCAGCTAGTTCTGCCAACTGCAGGTAATTAGAAAAGTTATCAAACCCATTGGGTAAAATTAAAATGGTTGTCTCTATTTTTTTATTGGCCCCTAATTCATTAAATGCCTGCGCCAGCGCCTCCAGCACATCTTTTCGTTCTGTTGATTGTATTACCTGGTATTGAATGCTGCCCCGTTTTAATTCTCTTGCAGCAAAGGGACAAAAATTACAACCCACCACCACATCTGTGATCCACTTTTTAGTTTGCGCAATAATGATCCCGTTTGTCAGCATACCATCTTTTTATTTTTTTTCTGATATATTAAGATAAAGGTCTTCCACTTTTTTTCTGGCCCAGGGAGTTTTACGCAAAAAAGTCAAACTCGATTTTATACTGGGGTTGCTCTTAAAACAATTGATATTAATGATCTGGCCTAACTCATCCCAACCAAAGTGATCCACCAATTGTGTAAGTATCATAGCTAATGTTTTACCATGAAGAGGATCGTTTGAAGGCATGTAAAATTTATTATTCAGCGCCTGCTGCAATTATTTTAAATAAAGTTATACCATAATTAATTGAATAGTCTGAGGAATATAAAAATACTCAAATGATAAAAAAGATCATCCTGACAACAATTTATTTTATTTTTACAAAAATTAATTATGAAAACGCTTTTAATTATCCGCCATGCAAAAAGCAGTTGGGCAAATTTGGGTGAGCAGGATTTTGACCGGGATCTGAATGAACGGGGTAAAAAAGATGCCCCGGAAATGGCGCAGCGGTTAGTAGATAAACAAACAGCCATTGATGTGTTTATCAGCAGCCCTGCCAGACGTGCAAAAAAAACGTGTAAAGCATTTTGTAAAATATTTGGTGTCAATGATGAAAAAATAATTTTTGCAGATAAATTGTATCATGCTGATTCAGAAACTTTTTACGGGTTAATAGAAAGTCTTGATGACAGTAATAAACATGCAGCTATTTTTTCTCACAACCCCGGCGTAACGCAATTTGTAAACACGCTTTGCGAATCCGCTAAAATTGATAACATGCCCACCTGTGCTGTATTTGCCGTAAGCATTGATATAAAGGCCTGGAAAGATTTTAAAAAGGCAGAAAAGATTTTTTTATTTTTTGATTATCCGAAATCAGTAAGCTAAAAATAACAGGAAATTTTTTTTTTAAATAATAATTTCAAAAATTCTTTTTAATACTTTAGTGATAAAAAATATCATCTTTTTTTAATAAACATATTCTGCAGAGAACAAAGATTTATATTAATCTCTAATTACTTCACCATTTTCTTCCTGCATAAAAATGATCTTATTTTTTGAAAAACTGATGCCAATCTCATTTCCTATTTCTATTGTATCTGCCGGCGGCCTGCGGGCAATAATGGTTTGGTGTGCCAGCGAAAGATATACCAGTTGTTCATTTCCCATGTTTTCATAAGCCATTACCGTTAATTTACAATCGCATAATGCAGCGGGATCATCAGACACTATAATATCTTCGGGGCGTATGCCAATCAGGATTAGTTTGTCAAGATATTTTTTTAGGGCAGCAGGAATTTCAGCACCCAAAGGAAAATTGCATTCTTCTTTTTCATGCGCAAAAAAATAATTTTCTTCATGCTGAAGATATCCTTTTAAAAAATTCATAGTAGGTGAACCGATAAAACCTGCTACAAATTTATTGGCCGGGTTATTATATAAATGCATAGGCGTATCAAGCTGCATCAACTGCCCTTTATTTAAAACGGCAATGCGATGGCCCAGTGTCATCGCCTCTGTTTGATCATGCGTAACATAAATCATGGTGGCATTTATTTCCCGGTGCAATCGCTGTAACTCAATGCGCATCTGGCTTCGCAGCTTTGCATCCAGGTTACTTAAGGGTTCATCAAAAAGAAAAACTTTAGGCCGCCGGATAATTGCCCTTCCAATAGCCACCCGTTGCCGCTGGCCACCAGATAATGTTTTTGGCTTGCGGTACAGTTCATCTTCTATCTCCAGTAATTGCGCCGTCTGCATCACCCTTTCTTTAATTTCCGCTTTGCTGAAATGCTTAAGCTTTAATCCAAATGCCATATTATCATACACGGTCATGTGCGGATACAAAGCATAGTTTTGAAAAACCATGGCAATATCTCTATCCCGTGGACTGAGTTCATTCATTCGTTTTCCATCAATGGATAATGTTCCTTCGCTTATATCTTCCAGCCCCGCAATCATGCGCAGTAATGTAGATTTACCGCATCCCGATGGGCCTACCAAAACCATAAATTCTTTATCCTGAACGGTAAAAGAAATATCATCAACGGCTTTTTTTCTGCCACGCTCTTTGTCCACATCATCATAGATTTTAGAAATATTTTCTAAGCTAACTTCTGCCATAATATTTTATTTATGAAATGATTTTGAAAAATATTCCTTTGATATCCTGCTGATGCGGCAGGCAAGATCCAGTTCCCCCGATGCTAAAATAAAATCTTCTCCATGCGCTGCAATACCTGTTGTAAAAACTACATCATTCAAATAAATCTGCTCGCTGATTTTAGCAGTAAGATTTTGATTTGCTTCAAGCAAGGGCGCGGTATCATGAAGATGCAGAATTTTTGAAGGATCATCTTTATCCAGCAGCGCCCAAAAGGTTCTGTAAATACCCACGGCAGTTTTATTTTCTACACCATGATAAAGCATTAGCCATCCATCTGCAGTAAGCACTGGTGGCGTGCCTCCGCCAATTTTTACATTCGATAAAGAAGATCTCCGTGCTCTTAAAAAAGCAGTATCTGATGGCTTCCAATATAAAAGATCGGGAGAAGAAGCCAGATGTATTGCAGCACCGGGATGGTATGGTGACGCCGGAGCAGCAGCAAAATAACATTCGCCTAATGGCCTTGTGAGGGCATAAAATTTCTCCTTTATTTTTCCTTCAAACAACAGCATATCTTTATTCTGATGATCAAGTACTATCCCCTGGCAGGTATAATTAAGACCGTCATCAGAAACATACAACATGGTGGAATGCCGCTCTGAACTTACACAACAGACTGTCATAAAATATCGTTCATCAATAAACGAAATTCTCGGATCTTCTATACCATATTCCTGGCTGGTAAACTGAGGAGAAATTATTTTATCATAATGAATCTGTTTTACCAAAGTGGCGTCAGCATTTAACTCTACAGGAAGTAACCAGGATAATGAAGTAAGCGCAAATACCGGAAAGCCATAATAATTAATGCTGAACTTTCTTGGATCATTCATGGTAACATCTGCCATTGGCCAGGCATCCTTCACATACCTGTTTGCTGCATCCCATCTTATGCAATAAACTTTATCATCAACTACTGCGTTTGATAAAGCTTCAGCAACCCTCACCATCAGTAATAAATTTCCATTTGGCAACCGGCATAAGCCGGGATTAAAAGCGCCTAAAACATAAGTACCATCTTTCAATCCATTTCGCAAGGGAGAAAAAGAAAGATCAACATCAGCAGGTGAAAAAATTAATTGATCATATTTAATTACTGGTGCCATTATTTTTTGTATTTATTTAAAGCCGTTTTTACTGCCGGATAACCCTCTGCCATTTCCATGGTAAGCAATGCTTCGATGGTGGATTCTGCACCTGAATTTGTATTTACAGAAGATGATGATTGTATGCCATCAAAGCAACGGCCGGTGCTAACAGAATACATTATTCTGTTTGCATCATTTGCTCCTAAAAACCAGGCGGCAAGATGGCCCGCAATATCTGCATACTTTGGCTGATTAGTTAACCGGTATGCCTCTACCGCTGCCGAAACCATTGGCCTGATGCCATAAGCAATCTGCTCATAACTTTTCTCACTGGTAAGGCTAATCACACTGCCATTACCGGCCACTGCAAAAGATGATTTCATTCCGTTCTGTAACAACCAGGGAAAAAAATTATCTACACTTGCCATACCTTTTGCAGTGTATCCGGCATCGTTTAAAAAAGCCCCGGCTTTCATAAGCGCATAAGCCTGATCGCAGCCGTAAGCATGCCAGGTATTTTCCCAACTTAAAATAGTTGAATAAGGAAAATGCGTGGCATCGCCCTGCTGCATTAATACAATTCCATCAGCAAGTTTTTTTATGTATGCTGTTAATACCGCATCGTTATTTGATAAAGGTATCAACCCCAAAATAAGGATGGCAGCCTGGTCGGTACCGCTTCCGGCAGGTAACCATTGAGGCACGGTAATGCCCGAAACTATTTTTGTGGTTTGAGGAACAGGAACAATATCTGTTTTTATTACAGCAACAAGTTTGTTTATGGCAGCATCCATTTTATTTGCCAATAGAGCATCCTTAGCTCTTACCAAAGGGCTGGCTTCTGACAATGTATATAATGCACGCCACGACCACCAGTTAGCATTATTTATGCTTGTAACTCCGCCTGTATTAATAGTGAGATTTGGAAATAAAAAATTATAAAAATATCCATTGGCAGATTGCATTTCCAAAATGAAACGGATAAGGTTAAACGCTTTATTCTGCACAGCAGTATCCGAAGAAAATTTTGTACTCCTCAGGTAAACCTGCGTGGCTCTTGCTACATCATCTACACAGGTAAAGCCTTCGTTAACATCTCCCACACGGTGGTAATCCGGCGCTTCCGAATAAATAAAAATACCGGCAGTTTTTGTGCCGGTTGAAAAAGTTATGGGGGTATATAAAAAATCAAGATGGCTGGTATTTACCAATGAAGTATCTGCAGCAGGAGTTGGCGCAACCGCTGATTGCTTTTTACAGGTAACAGCCATACAACTTACGGCGAATAAGCAAAGCGCAAAAGGAAATTGTTTTTTCATAATAATAATTTTATATTTTCATTTCATCAAGCAACTCATTTAGATTAACTGTTACAAAACCTGTGGCAGAATCGGAAACTGCATAAGGAATAATTAATGTATCGCCATGCCGCAACAACCCACAGGTGTAAACCACATTGGGAACATAGCCTTCTCTTTCTGCTTCATCAGCCTGTATCAAAGGCTTATTTAATCTACCAATAATTTTTGTGGGGTCGGCAAGATCAAGCAGTATGGCACTGATAACATACCTGCGCATAGCGCCTACACCATGCGTGAGTAAAAGCCAGCCTTTATCTGTTTTTATTGGTGACCCGCAATTGCCCAGTTGTACCAGTTCCCAGAAATATTCTGGCTCCATTAAAAGTTGAAAATTTTGCCAGCAATACAGATCTTCCGAAAACATAATACTCATTTTTTCTCCGCCCTGCCTCGTTATCATTATATATTTTCCATTAACTTTTTCGGGAAACAATGCCATGCCTTTATCTGAAACAGCAGCACCATATAAAGTGCGGATTTTAAAAACATCAAAATCTTTTGTTTCGATGAGCTGTGTTTTAATTTGTTTGCCATCATAAGCGGTGTACGTTCCGTAATAAGAAGAATGCTGCTCATCAGTAAATTTTACAAAACGCACATCTTCCATTCCCATACTTTCTGCTTTGGCATTTGGGAAAATAACTTTTTCATTAATGGGTAAATGAGCTGATGAGTGCAGATCGTAATTGGTATCAAATATTTCTGCTAACTGATTTATTGAAGTTGCTGTTGAATCATCTTGTGAAAATTTATTTTTTATGAATGCAATTGCTTCTGATGCAGTAAAATTATCCGGTAAACTTTCCAGGATTTCCCTTTTAAATCCTGAAAAAAAAGGAACCCGGCTTTTAATAAATTCCTTGTTGTAAACTGCAGCATTATTTTTTTTAAGGCTGGTAAAAAAAGGCGGATCTTCATCCAATGTTATGTTTGATAAATGATCAACTACGCCTGTTTTAAAAATAATAGAAGAAATATGCCCTTCGCCGGTTGCTCTTAAACTCATGATAAACCGCTGCCCGCCTGCTTTTAAATTTTGCTGATCGGGATGAGGAACAATAGAAGGATTGAATAAAGCTGCTGCCTGTATAGAATATTCTTTAGTGAAGAAACTGCCCAATAAAATTTTTCTTTCTTCTGAAAAAAAAGAAATATCTTCTTCAAATTGCTGGCTTACTCTATTAAAGTGTTCCATAAAAACAGTTTCAATATCCCGGTGCCGTGAAGCAAAATCTTTACGTACTTCATCCAGCAATTTATTTACTTCTGGTTCACTAAAATTTTTAACCCGTGCAATAATATTTTTTACCCGGTCTTGTCCTGGTAAATACAAAAACTGATTGATAACCGCTGCCGCTGAAGCATATAATTTTATTTTACTTTTGTTTACTTTCATGGTGAATAGTGAATGGTGAATTGGCAATCGTTAACGCTTTATTTTTTGATACAATCAGGCATACAAATAAAAAATAAACTCCTCCTCTATTGTTTTGCTCCGAGCGATATGTTTTTACATGCCGCTCCTATGGAGCTTGCAAAGATGATGGCATCTTTGCTACTGATATATCGCTCCTATGGAGCTTGCAAAGATGATGGCATTTTTACTAATGATATATCGCTCTTATGGAGCTATAAAATTTTAAACCCATAAAATTATTTTAATTATTAAAAATATTTTTTAATTAATTCAGAACTATAATAACTCACACAATTCACTATTCACCTCTTTAATCTTTTAAGCCCGTTGAGGCCATACTTTGTATAAAATGTTTTTGAAAAAATAAAAAAGCAATCATCACCGGAAGCGCTAATAATACGGCTGCTGCTATCTTTACGCCAAGCTGGCTATCTGCCCTTCCGCCTACCGCAAACAGGGTAACTAATTGCGGCATCGTCATCAGTTGCTCGTTTCTTATTACAATCAGGGGCCACAAAACTTCGTTCCACGAACCAATAAATGATAAGATGGCTAC
>JANLQE010000316.1:0-3182 GCA_031367625.1 Bacteroidota bacterium | reverse complement strand
AATGCGATGGTTGTATAGAAATTCCGCAACTGGGCATGAAGCATTCGCTGAACATTGCAACTGCGGCCGGTGTTGTGTTGTGGGAGATTGTAAGAGGGAGGATGCAAATGGGCAATGGGCAATAGGCAAAGGGTAATAACTTTATTCAGCTATATTTCTTTACCTTCCAATCTTTATATTTTTAACTGACTTTTGTATGAAGAAATTTATCTCCGTTGTTTTTTTATTTGCTGTTTCCCATTCACTTATTGCCCAGGATTTAAAATACTATTTACCTGATAGTGTTAGTTACAATCCTTCTATCCCTAAACCAAAAGATATAATTTACCACGAGGTAGGAGAGTGGCATGTTACCCACGACAGGTTAGTAAATTATATGAAAGCCATTGCTGCTGCGGCACCAGAGCGGGTGAAGCTTGAAACAATGGGCTTTACTTATGAAAACCGGCCACAGATGTTATTGATCATTACTTCACCAAAAAACCAACAGCGGTTAGAAGAGATAAGACAACAGCATTTGCTGTTATCAGACCCCACAAAATCTGCATCTGTAAATATTGAGAACATGCCCATCGTAGTTTGGATCGGGCATTCTATTCATGGTAACGAGCCAAGTGGAGCCAATGCAAGCTTGCTGAGTGCTTATTATCTGGCTGCTGCGCAAGGCAAACAGATTGATGAACTTTTGGATAATGCAGTCATACTTTTTGACCCTTCGTTTAATCCTGATGGGCTGCAACGTTTTTCTACCTGGGCTAATCAGCATAAGAGTAAAAATTTAGTGAGCGATCCCAACTCAAGAGAGTTTAATGAAGTATGGCCGGGTGGAAGATTTAATCATTACTGGTTTGATTTGAACCGTGACTGGCTTCCGGCGGTGCATGTAGAAAGTCAGAACAGGTTGGCATGGTTTCATAAATGGAAGCCCAATATTCTCACCGATCATCATGAGCAGGGAAGCAATGCTACTTTCTTTTTTCAACCCGGTGTAGCATCAAGGGTAAATCCTTTAACACCGGCAAAAAATCAGGAACTTACCGCTAAGCTGGCAAAATTTCATGCGGCGTTTTTAGACCGTATCGGATCATTATATTTTACCAAAGAAAACTATGATGATTTTTATTACGGCAAAGGTTCTACCTATCCTGACATTAATGGGGCCATAGGAATTTTATTTGAGCAGGCTTCATCAAGAGGGCATTTGCAGCAAACTACCAATGGGTTACTGAGTTTTCCATTCACTATAAAAAATCAATTTACCACTACACTTTCTACTTTGGAAGGGGCAAGAGTTTTGCGCAAAGAATTTTTACAGTGGCAACGGGATTTTTATAAAAATTCAATTACTGATGCAGTTGCAGATCCGGTAAAAGCCTATGTATTTGGCGATAAAAATGACAAAGCCAAAACATTTCATTTTATAGAAATGCTTCGCCGCCACCAGGTAGATGTTTATGAATTAAATAAAGCCGTAAAAGCAGAAAGTATTTTTGGTGGCCCGGCAGATTTTGAAAAAGGATCGGCTTATATCGTTCCGCTAAACCAGCCACAGTACAAGATCATTAAAACCATTTTCGAGAAAACATTAAAGTATAAAGACAGTTTATTTTATGACATCACTTCATGGACGATGCCACTGGCTTTTGGATTACCATCCGCCGAATTAAATGCCGTACAATTTACTGCAGGCCTGGCGGGAGAAAAAATAGCGCAATTGTCTTTTCCAAAAGGAGAAGTTGCAGGCGGTAAAAGCGAAATAGGCTATTTAATGGAGTGGGACGAATTATATGCTCCTGCTGCATTGTATGAATTACAAAATAATGAAGTGTTTACAAAAGTAGCCGGCAATAAATTCGTTATCAATGTTTCTGGCGGGGCAAAAGATTTTAACTACGGAACAATATTAATTCCCGGCCAATTGCAAACCATTAATAATGATAAAATTTTTCAACTGCTGAAGGCCGTTGCATTAAAATATGGAGTGAAAATTTACAGTATGCAATCGGGTAATTCAAACAGTGGCAGCGACCCTGGCAGCAGTAAATTTATGCCTGTTACAAAACCATCAATCGCTATGATTGTTGGCCCAGGCGTAAATGCCACGGATGCCGGTGAAGTATGGCACCTGCTGGATCAGCGGATGAATATCACGGCTACTCACCTGGAGATATATATGTTTAACCGGATTGAATTAAATAAATACAATACGATTATCATGATAGGTGGCAGCTATGCGGAAATGAATAAAGAAAAATTAAAAGCCTGGGTTCAGAGCGGCGGCACATTAATACTTACCGAGGAAGCAGTTACCTGGGCCGCACAAAGCGGCATAAGCAGTGTAACATTTAAAAAATTAAAATCGCCGAATGATAGTTCGTCAATGCTTGCTTATGTGGAGAGGGAGCAGATTGATGGGGCGCAACAAATATATGGAGCCATTTTTGGTGCAGCCGCTGATCTTACAAACCCACTGGCGTATGGCTATAATCAAAAAACGGTGAGTCTTTTTAAAGCCAATAAAGTTTTTATGGAGAAAAGTAAGAACCCTTATGCCACCCCTTTTTATTATGGCAGCAAGCCATTGCAAAGCGGTTGGGTAAGTAAAGAAAACGGCGATGCTATTAAAAATTCTGCGGCGGTAATTGTAAATACTCTTGGTAATGGCCGGGTAATTAATATTGCTGATAATCCCAATTTCAGGGCTTTCTGGCTGGGCGGCAGCAAGCTGTTTATGAATGCGATTTTCTTTGGAAGAAATATTGATGCAGCAAGCGGAAGGGTTGGGGAGTAGGGGATAGGTCAATAGGTCAATAGGCAATAAGCAATAGGCAATGAGCAATAGGGAATAGGCAATAGGGAATAGGCAATAAGCAATGAGCAATAGGGAATGAGTAATAAGCAATAGGCCAATGGTCAATTGTAAATGAAAGGCTAAATAAAAAAATTATAAGCATTTACGATAAAGCATTAAAAAAAGATTACCAATAAAGAAATTAAAGGAAGATTTAAAATTTTTAAAATACCTAATGAGAATGACTGCTGTAAAAAATTATCTCTCTCTTATAAAATTTTCGCATACAATTTTTGCAATGCCCTTTGCATTGATTGGTTTTTTTTTGGGGATTATTTCTTTAAATAGAATCCCATTTGTCTATTATAATTCATCCATACTAAAATCAAAT
>JANLQE010000077.1:0-2071 GCA_031367625.1 Bacteroidota bacterium | reverse complement strand
CATCATTCACATACACATCACCCAGCTTACTTAGTTTTTCTGCAAATGCCTTATCACCTTTTTCTTCTTCTTTATAAAAGCGCAGATTTTCCAATAATAATACTTCGCCGGGCTTTAGCATGGTGGCCGTAAACCCCGCCTGGCTGCCTATGCAATCATCAGCAAAAAATACTTTGGTATCGCCTCCCAACAATTCGTGCAGATGATTTACCAAATGCTTTAAAGAAAATTTATCTTCAGGCCCGTCTTTAGGGCGGCCCAAATGGCTCATCAATACTGCACTTCCACCATCTGCCAATATTTTTTTAATAGTAGGTATCGTGGCCGTCATCCGGGTATCATCGGTAATGTTAAACTGTTCATCAAGCGGAACATTAAAATCTACACGTACCAGGACTTTGTGTCCGGAGAAGTTGAAGGCTGAAAATTTACTCATTTATTTCTATTATATCTTTTTTAAAATCAAATAACAGGCGGATTGCTTTTTCCAGGTTATTTTTTAGAATTGTAAATAAAATTTTATTGTCGCAATTACCTACTTTAAGTAATATAAGTTTTGGAGGAGAGCCGTTCAGGCTTATAATTTCGCCAAGATCAGAATCCTTTGAGATGATAATTACATTTCCATAATTTCCCGCCTTTGTATAAATCTCAAAATCATTCAAGTTCTCCATTTGCAAAGTATAGGAAGATTTCACTTCACATTTAAACTCATCTTTCAACCACTTTGCAATTATGGGAGAAATATGATTATCTAGCCAAATTTCCCAATCAAGCTGCATTTATAATAAGGGTATTTTTTGTTCTTAATGCGGCATATAATAAAGCTGCCTGTATATCTTCTTTTTCCAGAATTGGATGCTGGTCCAGTATTTCTTCATTAGACATCCCACTGGCAAGCATTTCATAAATATCCCCTACCGGAAATCGCATTCCCCTGATAGTTGGCTTACCCGACATTAAACCCGGAACAATGGTTATTCGTTTTAATAATTCTGTATCCATAAAAAATACTTAGCCCTAAAGTTACAAAAAAAAGGGCGGCCAGAAAATTACCAAATTGTAAGAAGATAAATTTCTCCTGCACTTTAATATTAGAACAGGTAATTTTTTATTTTTTTAATAATGTTGATTTAATTGTTTTTTCAGCAAGTACAGACATTACTTTATAGCCCGCTGCATTAGGATGCACGCCATCATCGCCATAAATACTTTTTAAGCCATTCCTTTCATCCTTCATAACTGTATGATAATCCAAATATATGCAGCCGTTTTTTGCACAATAATTCTTTATCCATTTATTAAGTGCAACAATTTTTTCTGCAGGTTGTAAGCCCGGCTTCCAGGGATAATCATATACCGGCAAAACGGAAGATAAGATCACTTTTATTTTATTGGCGGTAGCACTTTCGGCCATAGAGGCAATATTATCTTCAATCATTTCCAGCGTAGATGGGCCGGTGTTACCGGCTATATCATTTGTGCCGCCCAGTATCACTACAACCTTAGGATGAAGTGCTACTACATCCTGGCGGAACCTCAGTAACATTTGCGGCGTGGTTTGTCCGCCGATACCTCTGTTGATATATGATTTGCCGGCAAAAAATTCCGGCATAATATTGCTCCATCCTTCGGTAATAGAATTGCCCATAAAAACTACCCTTTTTTCTTTAGGCGCAGGTGGCCCTAATTTACTATTCTCATTTTTAAAACGCTGCAAATCTGCCCAATCCTGTGCCTCAATTGTGTGGCTCATAAATAAAATAATTATCAGTGAACAAAATATTTTTTTTAAAGGCTTCATAGCTAACACAATATTTAAAAGTTGGAATAATATTTTAAAGATACGCACAACAAAAAAGGCTTTCAAAAAAATTGAAAGCCTTACTGTTTATTTTTATAAACAAATTATTTTTTAGAGATCAGGCCCGCAAAAAAATGAACCGTACGCACCAACTGGCTCACATAACTCATTTCATTATCGTACCAGCTTACGGTTTTTACCAATTGGCTGTCACCCACTGCCTGCACTTTAGTTTGGGTAGCATCAAACAAAGAACCATAGGTAATA
>JANLQE010000076.1:0-8547 GCA_031367625.1 Bacteroidota bacterium | reverse complement strand
GATTTATTAAAAGGAATTACGGTTGGAATACTTTTTGGCATCTTCTATACGCTACGCCATAGTTATCGCAATTCACATCATTTAAAAGATGTAATAACCACAGAGGAAGGGCATGAAATACATCATATAGAATTGGCACAGGAAGTATCATTTTTTAATAAAGCAAGTGTATTGAAAGTATTAGATGCCATTCCTGCCAATGCAAAAGTAGTTATTGATTGCTCCAAATCTAAATCTATTGCTTACGATGTACTTGAGTTGATAAAAGATTATGAAACCAATGCAAAAACAAAAAACATCACAGTTGATAAAATTAATTTTATAGATAAGTAACATGAGCTATACAAACAATATCATTCTCATTACGGGTATTCTTTTCGCAACTTCTGCTAATGCTCAAAAAAGCAATATTGGCAACTGGTTTATATATTTTGGAAACCAAAAAATAAATAACAAATGGAATTGGCACAACGAAGTGCAATACCGGAATTATAATTTCATTGGCGATGTAAGTCAATTGCTGTTTAGAACTGGTATTGGCTATAATCTTTCAGAAAACAATGACAATATTTTGTTGGGCTATGGGTTTATTCAATCTCATACTTATGCAGCTACAGGAGATAAAAATGTAAAAAATGAACACCGCATCTTTCAACAGTTTGTAACAAAACAAAACATTCATAATTTTTATGTGCAGCACCGCTATCGCATAGAAGAAAGATTTTTTACTGACGGTTTTAAATTACGGTTCCGCTATTTTTTAGCAGTAAATAAACCTTTAAATAAAAAGACAATGGAAACAAATGCAGTCTATCTGTCTGCTTACAACGAAATCTTTTTAAATGCTGAAAAGCCAGTATTTGACCGCAACAGGTTGTATGGTGGAGTTGGATATTGCATCAACAGGCATGTACGATTAGAAACTGGTTATATGACCCAAATGTTTGAGAACAAAAATCAATCTCAGTTTCAAATAATATTATTCAACAATATTCCTTTCAATAACAATTAAAAAATAAAAAATGAAGACATTAACAAAAGAAATGCAAAATGCCATAAGCCCAACAATGGCTTTAGACCTATTAAAGGAAGGCAACAAAAGATTTGTAAACAATCTTAAAGTAAACCGTAACCTTTTACAACAGGCAAATGAAACATCAGATGGGCAACATCCTTTTGCTGTAATACTCAGTTGTATTGACAGCCGAACATCTGCTGAACTAATTTTTGACCAGGGCCTGGGAGATGTTTTTAGTGTTCGCATTGCCGGCAATATTATAAACGAAGATATTTTGGGCAGTATGGAGTTTGGCTGCAAAGTAGCTGGCTCAAAAATTATTGTGGTATTGGGCCATACAAAATGTGGTGCCATAAAAGGTGCCTGCGACCATGTAGAAATGGGCAACCTTACGGCTTTACTTTCTAAAATACAGCCTGCTGTTTATGATGAAAAAACAGTAGCAGAAAACCGCAATTCAGGCAATGCTGAATTTGTGGAAAAAGTGGCGGCCATTAATGTAAAAAGAACGGTACATGCCATTATGGAACGCAGCCCTGTTTTAAAAGAAATGATTGAAGCAGGGGAGATAGGAATTGTTGGTGGCATGCATGATATAACAACGGGAGAAGTAAGCTTTTATAATGATACTTTAATGATTATTAATCCAAAGTAAAAACAATTACAGGAGATGCAGGCAGGCATGATATTTCATTGCCTGATGATATTAAATGTTGATTTTACTATTGCCGGATATAAAGTTTCCGGATGATAAAGATGCCCAATAAAGAAAGCACACCGTAATCAGTATTTGTTATGATTTACGTCAGTAAAAAAGACCTCAATAATAATTTAATTACACTTCAATTAAATCTCTTTGATATGAAAAGATATTAGTACCAACCGACTTTTCTTCCAATGCGGAAGCAAGACAAAGAAAATGTGTTACCATACATCAATACCACTGTTGGCAATACCTGCAGTAAAGCAAATAACCTTATATAAAAAAACTATAGAAAATGAAAATAGATATTCAAACACCTGGGTTTAAGATCAAACAGGAACTCACCGGTTATGTAAATGAAAAATTTGAAAAACTATCCCGGTTTTACGGCGAAATTATTGGCTGTGAAGTTACACTCAGACTCAATAATTCAGATACAAAACAGAATAAAATTTGCGAAATAAGGTTGGCTATACCTGGTAACGACCTGATGGCAAGTACCCAGGGCCAAACATTTGAAGAAGCTGTATCAAACGCAGTTGAAATAATAAAAGGACAAATAAAAAGAAAGAAAACAAAAATAATTGGTACAAGAAATAATATTTTTTAATAAAAAATTATTACAATAAATGAGCCGTGCCGAAAGTATTACGAATACTATGCAGGCTTATTTTATCACTCATCAACTAATAAATCATGAAAAAATTCTTAGCAGTTTTTGATGGATATAAAATGAGCAAAAGCACATTGGACTATGCCATACAGTTAACACAGGCTGCCAATGCCCACCTTGCAGGTGTTTTCTTAGATGAGTTTCTTTACCGCACTTATAAAGTAAGTAAGGTGATTAAAACTTATGAAAACTATGAGGCAATAATGAAAAATTTAGATGAAAAAGACAAAGTAAAAAGAGACGAAGCGGTAATGCAATTTCAAAAAGCCTGTGAAAAATCAAAAATTACTTTCTCTGTTCACAGGGATAAAAGTATTGCCCTGCAGGAACTAAAACATGAAAGCATGTTTGCCGACCTTATCATTATAAACGAGTATGAAACATTTACAAAATATAAAGAAGAACCGCCTACCCGGTTTATGAAAGATCTGCTGGGTGATGTGCAATGCCCCGTGCTGGTAGTACCCAATGCTTTTAAGCCGGTTGATAAAATAGTATTGCTGTATGATGGCGGCCCTTCTGCTTTGTATGCTGTAAAGATGTTTAGTTATTTGTTTGGCAACTTTCAGGATTTACCGGTAGAGGTTTATACAGTAAACGACCAGATGGAAAACCTTCGCTTACCGGATAATAAATTGATGAGAGAGTTTATTAAAAGGCATTTTCCAAAAGCAACTTATTCTGTTGCCAAAGGCAATGCAGAGGAGCTCATACTTGGTTATTTGCGTAACCGTAAAGAAAATGAACTGGTAGTATTAGGCGCCTACCGGCGAAGCGAATTAAGCCGTTGGTTTAAAACCAGCATGGCTGATACTTTAATGATAGAACTGGATACGCCTTTGTTTATAGCACACAACAGTTAATATATTCTTTACACCAAAAGAAAATTTTAACAGTTTTATAATAAAAACATAAACCGTTTTAATTACTCACCGTTGATAAAAAAAGCAGATGAAAAAAATATTAGTACCAACCGACTTTTCAACCTGCGCTAACCATGCAGTTGATTTTGCTGTTCAATCGGCAAAAAATTTTCCGGTTAAAATTACCCTGCTTCATGCGTTTGAAGTAAATGGTAATATTTATACAGATTATATGGGGGTAAACAAAGAATTTAACCAATCCCTGCTGGATGAAGTGCATAATAAATTAACGCAACTTAAAAAACTTATTGAAGAAACAGAAGGAATAATTGTTGATACACATGTATCAGTAACCCCTGTAATCGATGCTGTTCTTCAGGCCACTGAGGATTTGAAAATTGACCTGGTAATAATGGGTACATTAGGTGCTGGTTCTCTAAAAGAAAAACTTTGGGGCAGTAAAACTTCTTCTCTTATAGGTAAAACAAAAGTGCCGGTAATGGTAATTCCTTTTTTTTATGAATGGAAAAAACCGGAGATACTTTTACTTACCACCAATCATTTTGAGAAAGAGCCTGCTATACTCAATTACCTTTTTGAGATGGCTGATTTATATACGGCGAAAGTTCAGGTAGCAGTATTTACCGATGAGGATGATGATTTAGCAGAAACCTTTATGGAGTATGCCCGTGAAGTTCCTCAATACGAAAAAAAACTACAGATGCAGTATAAAAACGAATTACTATCTGTTACACATCTTTTTGGAAAAGAATTTGAAGAAACATTGCAGAAATATATTGTCGAAAATAAAATTGACATACTTGCAATGGTTACCTACCAACGAAAATTTTGGGATAGGATATTTCATCCCAGTATCACCAGGCGTATGAGCTATTATACAAAAATTCCTTTGCTGGCAATACCGGCAAAACAAGAATGAATATTTTAAACATAAGGCTTTCAACACCCCTTTAGTGGATGGGGCAAAAATTGATAAAATGAAACGAATATTAGTACCTACCGACTTTTCACCCACTGCCGAAAAAGCATTTCGCTTTGCTGTTGATATAGCAACAAAATCAAAAGGCACGATTATACTCTATCATGTTTACACGCCGGTGAAAAGTACTTTTATAGATACCGAACAAAAGAGGAAACAGTACAACACACAAACAGAAACCAATCTGGTAAAACGGCTGCAGCGGCTTAAAAAGAAAGTAACAGGAAATACTATTGACGTAGCTGTTTCAACTATAATAGGCCGTTCGCCCCTTATAAATAATGTACTTGGTTTTGCAGGGAATAACCAGTGTGATTTAATAGTAATGGGTACGCAGGGAGCCAGTGGCTTAAGAAAAACAATTATAGGCTCCGTAGCGGCACGGGTTATAGAAAAATCGGATTTACCGGTATTACTTGTTCCTGCAAAATATGAATTAGAAGAACCACGGCAATTTGTTTTTGCTACCAACTATCACAAAACAGACAAACAGGCTTTAACTCTTGTTGTTGCTATGGCAAAATTTTACAATGCTGGTGTAACAGTTTTGCATTTACCCGGTAATTACACCTCAGAAAAAGATAAAGAAAAAAAGCAAACTGATTTTGATACTTATGCCTATGCTTTACAACGGACATTCAATGAATCCAAAATGAAATTTCACCTGTTGGAAACATCCTCTGTTATTGAAACAATGGAAAACCTGGATAAGAAATTCCCTTATGATATGATGGCAATGGTACGAAGGAAAAAAAGTTTTCTTGAAAATTTTTTCATAAAAAGCTTTACAGAAAATATGGCATACTTAACTAAAAAGCCTTTGTTGATAGTACCCGAAACAGAAGAGTAAATTTTAAATAAATAGCAAATGTTACAAAGACTAAGTAAGTAAGTATAACTGTAACAAAATAATTTTCTTAAACAGTTAAAAAAAAGGAGACACAAATGGACAACTTAACATTTTACATCATCGGTGCTGTATTATTTATTTTCTTCAGCGGTATAAAAATAGTAAGGCCCACACAAAGAGGGTTGATAGAACGGCTTGGAAAATACCGGAAGTTCGCCCAACCCGGGTTTCACTGGATTATACCGGTAATTGACAGAATGTTTCTGGTAAACGTAACCGAACAAATGGTGGATGCTGAGCCACAGGAAATCATCACTAATGATAACCTGAATGCCAGCGTAGATGCCATGGTTTATTATAAAGTACTGGAGGAAGAAGAAAACGTAAAGAATTCCCAGTACCATGTGTATGATTATAAATTGCAGATTGTTAATCTTGCACGTACAACACTCAGGAATATAATAGGAACACTCACCTTAAAATCGGCGAACAGCGAAAGAAATAAAATAAATTCTGAGTTTCACAGAACGCTTTCAGATGAAACAAGAAACTGGGGAATTACTATTGTACGTACTGAACTGAAACAGATAGACCCGCCCAAAGATGTGCAGGAAACCATGAATAAGGTTGTAAAAGCGGAAAATGAAAAAATTGCCGCTGTTGATTATGCCACTGCAGCAGAAACTGTTGCCGATGGAGTAAAACGGGCAAAAATAAAAGAAGCAGAAGGGATTAAGCAATCAAAAATATTGAATGCCGAAGGCGAAGCTGAAGCTATTAAACTGGTAAATGAAGCTGCTGATAAATATTTTACAGGCAATGCCCAATTATTAAAGAAGCTCGAAACTGTGGAGGCTTCACTTAAATCAAATTCAAAAATTGTTATCCCAACAGGAACAGAATTAGTAAATGTTATTGGAGAAATGGCCGGTGTGCTGCCGCTAAGGTAAAAGATTTTTTAGGGTTGCCAACTTTGAAAAGGTTATTAATAAACTATAACCGGATTAAGAAAAGTTGACAACCCTTTATAATCCTCAACATAAAAAATAAAAGATGAAAATAATTATTTACAGCACAAAAGATTTTGAACGTTCTTATCTGCTTCATGCAAATAAAATGAACCATGAGTTGACTTGTATTGAAGAAGCATTAAGCGTTGAAACAGCAGTATTGGCCAAAACCCATGAAGTTGTAGTAGTTTTTACAGGCGATGATGTATCAACAGCAGTGGTTGAAAAATTACATGAAGCAGGCGTAAAGTACATCGCTGTAAGGGCGGTGGGTTATGATAATGTTGACATTAAAAAAGCAAATGACCTGGGAATAAAAGTAGGCAATGTGCCGGAGTATTCGCCGTATGCAATAGCCGAACATGCAGTAGCCCTGATGCTGGCCCTCAACAGAAAATTAATCCTGGCCGATAGACAGGTGCATCACCACAACTTCACCGTAGGCAACCTTGTCGGGTTTGATTTGCACCAAAAAAAAGTGGGTATAATCGGCACGGGCAGAACAGGAAGTGTTGTTGCCAAAATTCTGCATGGCTTTGGCTGCAAATTATTGGGATACGATATTCAGGAGAATAAAGAAGTTGTTGAAAAATATAATCTTCAGTATGTTGATTTAAAAACCTTGTGCAGTTCATCAGATATAATTACAATTCATACACCGCTCAATACAGCTACAAAGTATTTAATTAATAAAGAAATGCTGGATTTGATGAAGCCGGGTGTAATGCTTATAAATACAGCAAGGGGTGCAGTAATAAATACGGAGGATATTATTGAAGCATTGGAGAATGGTAAAACAGGATATGTAGGATTGGATGTTTACGAAAGAGAAAAAGGTATTTTCTTTTACGATCATTCCAAACAAAAAATAAAAGATGAGGTGTTGAAAAAACTGATGAGCTATCCAAATGTTATCATCACCCCCCACCAGGCATTTGCTACAAATGAAGCCTTGTCAAATATTGCTGATACGACTTTTTATAATATTGATTGCTGGGCAAAAAATGAAAATTCAAAAAATGAATTAATGTGTAAGAAAGAAGATAATAAAAACTATGTACCCATGCCGTGGGGAAAATTGAAAATAAAAAAACTGGTTTATAAGAGGCCTGCTTAATAAACTACAAATAAAATTTTAGAATAATTATTTTTTAAAATTATGCCAACAATTATAACAGTAACATTTAACCCTGCAATTGATAAAAGCACATCAGTGGCGGTATTAATTCCTGAAAAGAAATTAAACTGTGCATTGCCTGTTTATGAACCGGGTGGGGGCGGTATTAATGTTGCCAGGGCTATCAAAAAATTGGGTGGAGAAGCCACTGCGGTTTATTTAGCCGGAGGTTATAGCGGAAAAACTTTTAGCCAATTACTCACTGACGAATTGGTTGAATCTATTGTAACAGAAACCAGAGAAAGTACAAGGGAAAATCTTATTGTTTTAGAAAATGCTTCCAATCAGCAATTCCGTTTTGGAATGCCGGGGCCAAACATTAGTAAACTGGAATGGCAGGATTGTTTAAAAAGTATTGAAAATATTCAGGATGTAGAATACATTGTTGCCAGTGGCAGTTTACCACAGGGAGTGCCAACAGATATTTTTGCAAGGATAGCATTTATTGCCCGTAAAAAAAATGCAAGACTGATTGTTGATACTTCCGGCGAAGCATTAAAGGAGGCAGTTGCGGCAGGGGTCTATTTAATAAAACCCAACCTTGGTGAATTGAGCATGCTGCTGGGAAAAGAAGAATTGAATATTGAATTGGTAGATGAAGCAGCAAGGGAAGTAATTGAAAAAGGAAATTGTGAAGTAGTGGTAGTTTCAATGGGGCCTGCAGGTGCTATGCTCGTAACAAAAGAACTGGCACTGCAGATTATGCCTCCGGCAGTAAAAAGAAAAAGTACAGTGGGTGCAGGAGATAGCATGGTAGCCGGTATAGTGCTGAGTTTAACCAGAAATAAAAGTTTGACTGAGGCGGTTCAATACGGTGTGGCATCTGGCACTGCTGCTACTATGAATCCCGGAACAGAGTTGTGCCGAAAGGAAGATGCAGAACATTTATACAAATTAATTCAAAACAAAGCATCCGTTCTGTATTGAAATTAATTGAATAATACCATCCTTGATTTACTAAATAATCCAACGGACTATGTGTAAATCTTAGATGGTATTATACCGCAGAAAACTGCATTGGGCTATTTACTGTTTATAAGCGTTATAAAATAAAACTATAGCCAGGGAAGTAATAATGCAGGAATAATAATTTTAAAAATTAAAAACATTTGTATGAAAAATAATGAAATATTCTGGAAGGAACTTTATCCAAAATTGGGTCACCTTTTTTATGCAGTGGCATTTGCAGACGGTACCGTTAAAACTGCTGAAATAGAAAAACTGAAAAAAACTGTAAAGGAACGCTGGGTGCC
>JANLQE010000259.1:0-3012 GCA_031367625.1 Bacteroidota bacterium | reverse complement strand
GAGCCGGGCAAATTTTGTACAAGGTTTGCAGCTTCATCTCTTGCACATATAATAACGCTTACGGGGTGGGTTTGAGAAGTAGTTTTTGGTGTTGCTTTATAAAATGCCAGTCGGCAGAAAAAAAATAAATTATAAAAAACCTGTATAAAAGCTGAAAGGGAAAGTAAAATAAATAACAGTAGCTGCCAGTGCAGTAGTAATAGTTTGGGTAAATACATGGCTGCAAAAATATTGCTTTAATTATTTAGTTTGTTGCTTTAATTAATTGTTTTTTTGAGCAGCAATATAAAAGCAAATAAAGAATTTGGCATAAGGTTGCTGGTTCATTTCTCAATATGCTGCACTTTGCAATTCCATCAACAATAAAATACGCTGACAATTCAACAGTACAACAATTCAACTATTTTTGCCGTTATGGCCGCATTACAATTTAATTTAGAAAATACTGACAGCAACACCAGTGCAAGAGCGGGAAAAATAACGACTGACCACGGAGAAATAATGACTCCGATCTTTATGCCCGTGGGTACTGCAGGCAGTGTAAAAGCAGTAACGCAACAGCAATTAAAAACAGAAGTGCGGGCACAGATCATTCTGGGTAACACGTATCATTTATATTTAAGGCCTGGGCTTGATGTACTGCAGGCAGCCGGGGGCCTTCATTTATTTAATGGATGGAATAAACCCATTTTAACCGATAGTGGCGGCTACCAGGTTTTTTCACTTGCCGGCAATAGAAAAATAAATGAAGAGGGCGTAATTTTTCAATCGCATATTGATGGCAGCAAACATTTATTTACGCCGGAAAATGTAATGGATACACAGCGCATAATTGGCGGCGATATCATCATGGCTTTTGATGAATGCCCACCCGGCGCAAGCGAATATCAATATGCCAAAACTTCTATGGAACTTACCCACCGCTGGTTAGACAGGTGCGTTAACCGCTTTAATTCTACGGAAGATAAATACGGCTATACACAAAATTTATTTCCAATAGTCCAAGGTGGGGTTCATCATGATTTAAGAAAATTATCGTGTGAGTACATAAGCTCCAAAGATGCGCCAGGTAATGCTATTGGCGGCTTAAGTGTAGGAGAACCTATAGATACAATGTATGAAATATGCGCTCTTTGTTGTGAAAACCTTCCTGTAAATAAACCAAGATATTTAATGGGCGTGGGTACACCATGGAATATTTTAGAAGCTATCGCCCTGGGTATAGATATGTTTGATTGTGTAATGCCTACCCGCAATGGCCGCAATGCAATGTTATTTACCAGTAAAGGAATTATAAATATTGATAATAAAAAATGGGAAAAAGATTTTTCTGTTCTGGATGATGGCATTGATTGCCCAATGAGTAATTATTACAGCAAAGCTTACCTGCGGCATTTAATGAAGAGTAAAGAATATTTAGGGCTAACCATTGCAAGTGTACACAACCTTGCATTTTATTTGTGGCTTGTAAAGCAGGCCCGCAGTAACATTGTGGGTGGTACATTTAAATCATGGAAAGAAGAAATGGTTATAAGGTTGCAGACGAGATTCTAATAAAAAATATATAGACACTGCATTAATAAAATGCCAATGACTTTAAACTTTGCCAAAGCTTGAGCAATAAAAAATGGGGAATGTAAAAACTAAGCTTTGGCAAAGTTCCATCTTCCTTACCTGGCATTTTATCAAATAAAATATTCATGTTGATAAAATAATAATACTTTTTACTTGTATTTGTAAATTTTACTTTCTACTATTATGGTTTAATAGTAGTATTCAACATCCGTTGTTAAATCTCCCCAGCCCCCTTTCTCCAGCAAGCAATTATTAACCGTTTCAATCTTTTCTATGAATGAAAATTCTTTGCTTGCATTGCTGGCAAGGTTATGCGGCGACATAACAGTAAATAACAACACAGACCCCAATGCCTTGCTGCAATTACAACAGGCAGTTGCTTCCGCCATCATCAGCCAGCCTGTTTTAAATACTCCGGCCTTATTTCAATTTGAAGAGATTGAAAATTTTTCTACACATCATCTGGCAGCAGAAGATCTGCAGCATTTAAACAATGTGTTGCAGCGTGTACAGGAAACGCAGCAAACAATTGATACCAGCATCCGGGTGTTTCGCCGCCAGGTGCCTTTCATCAGCAGCCAGGTAATAGGCAGTGTGCCGGAGTGGGGCCGGGGAGCCAGTGTTATCAATACTTTCGGGCCATTCATCAACAGGGATGGCCGCAGGTTCTGGTTCGATTTTTACAGAATTATTCCTGTAGTGCAGGTTTGGCTGCAGGGTGCGGCACAACCTTTTATGTTACTGCCGCTGGAAGTAAATAACCGTATCAATATTCTGGGTCCACGGAGTTATAAAATACCTAAAGGCAGTGTGTGGATACATGCAGATTTTTTTGCAACTGCATCGCCGGATAATTTATTTTGCGGATTAACAGTTGCAGATGGTATATTAAGTTTTACCGGACCGCTTACTATTGGAGAAGGAAATAAATTAGTTGTACCCAATGGCATGGAAGCCGCTGTACATCTAAACCTTGATCAAAAAATTGTAACAGATATTTCTCCTGACGATAATGGCATTGATATAAAAGAAGCCACGATTGAATTACCTAAAACATTAAACTTCACCATCAATAACACCGGCCAATCATTAGAAGCGGGCTCTGCCAGTTGGAACCTTTACGGGCAGGCCATCAACTTTGCATTTGATAACACAAAGCCCATGCGGTGGAGCCCTGAAATAAACCGCATACTGCTTCCTTATAAAGCAGATGTTACAGAAATGGATGTACTGCAATGCAAAAGCCCCGTGTGCAATGTGAGTGGCAAAGCACCCATCTTTGAAAGTTTGTGGGCGTTAAGTGCTGCGGCCATTAACATCAATGCGCCTTTGCAGGCTGATGGTACAGGTGCCATGGCCAACGTTATTTTGCAGGGATTGGAAGCAAGCTGGCAGGGATTGAAAGATGCCAACCTGTTTGAAAAAACCAGTGCAAAA
>JANLQE010000233.1:0-7750 GCA_031367625.1 Bacteroidota bacterium | reverse complement strand
ACCAGCTTCAACTTTGGTAAGGGTGTTCCCGATTGCGGATTTCAGCACATCATCAACCGTTCTGGCAGATAGCTTAAATTTTGTGCCTATTTCGGTTGCCTCCTTACTTGTAAATTCTTGGGGCAAAGCCTCAAAGAATTTGCGTTTGCAATCGCCTGAATGAAACTGCATTGTTTCATTTTGCTTGGGCAGGTTATTGAACATTAGTAAACTATGCTATAAGTAGGTTTGAACTATTAGTAAGACTGTATTAAAATCTTCATCGGTACAAATAATTGTAGCGGTCATTTCTCCGTTTTTAAATTTTTTTGATACAAAAAAAGTTGGATGCCATTTATCCATGAACAATCTAACCCTTATAAGTTTATCTTCCTTATTCGGTGTGGAAGTCTGCTTTTCCCAGCAAGGCAATAAGCCCCAATACCGGCCCTGCCGCAAGTACTAAATAAATATACTGAGCATTGAGGTATGCAGATAAAATATTTACCAATTGAATACTGATAATGGTTATAGAAAAGCCGATGCAATTTACAATAGTAAGGGAAGTGCCTCTCGTATGTTCTGGCGCAGCTTGCGCTACCAATGTTGAAAATAAAGGCGAGTCTGCAATTACCACCAGGCCCCAAAAAAACAGGAAAATAATTAATGCCACAGGCGATGGATTCAATAAAAAAAACGGGGAAACAATACAACACAAACCAGATAAGCATAATGAAATACCGGCTATTTTTTTAGCCCCGTATTTTTGTGACAGCAAGCCACTGAACACGCAAGCCAGGCCGCCGCAGGCAATTACAAAAAAAGATAAAAGAGAAACATCAAATTTTACTTGAGGGTAATGGTTTTTATAAGCCGCCAGCATTATGGGTACAAAAGCCCAAAAAGCATACAGCTCCCACATGTGGCCAAAATATCCGAAAGCCGCCGATCTGAATTTTGTATTCCGGAACCCGGATAAAAAAGCTGTGGCCTTTAACTGCAGACCGGCCTTGCGATAAGGGCCATCCGGCACCACCAGCAGCATGGCAAGGCCTCCAATAGCTGAAAGCCCAGAAACAGTATAAATAACATAGCGCCATGGAAGACCGCCGGAAAGACTTTTTAATAAATGCGGAAACGCTGTGCCAACCACCAATGCCCCAATTAAAAAGCCCAATGATTTACCCAGCCCCTGCCGGTAATGGTCAGAAGCTATCTTCATACCTATAGGATAAATACCTGCCAAAAAAAAGCCGGTAAAAAACCGGAAAAGCAGCAATCCGGTAAAAGAAATATTGGGCATGGGCATGGCCATGGCCAAATTAAACAGGCCCGCAATAATAGCACTGCCAAAGAAAACACCGGAGGGCGAAAAGCGATCTGAGATTGTTAATACAGCAAAAACCAGGGTGCCGGTAATAAAACCAAACTGCACCGCACTGGTTAAGTTGGCTAAAATGCCGGGGGAAAGTTGCAGGTTTTTAATAAGATCGGGCATAATTGCATTACCGGCAAACCATAAAGAAGTACAAAAAAATTGGGCAATAACGATGGTAGCTAAAATCCATTTATTACCCGTTACGCTCATCATGGTTATTAAGTTTTGTGCCCGCTTTTTTAGAATAAGCTTTTGCAAACCAGGCAGGGTAAAGATAATAGACAAACTAATATTATAAACTTATTCTTGCCCATGTAGAAAGGAGAAAAGTAAAACATTGTATCTTAGTCATCCCTAAACCTTATCGTTAATGCCAGATTCTGACTAACGTTTTTAATCAATAATTACCTCATGCAATATTGCTCACTCTATACCACCAGCAATTTAATAACACATAAACAAAGAAATAAAAAATTAAGCATGAAAAAAAATTGGCTTGCTACGGCACTTATTTTTACTATTATTTTTTCTGCTGCTGCCCAGCACATTGATAAAAAAATAATAACCGCAGAAAATTATAAGCAGGCAACAAAATTTTTAAGCTTTAATACCAGCAAACTGGTTTATAATAATAATGTTGACCCTGTATGGATGGAGGATGGAAAGTTTTGGTATTCCATTACCACTGTAGCAGGAAAGCAATTTATTTAAAACAGTCATTAAGTGGGCATCTAACTTTGGTAAGTGTTCTATTCAATATATTAGCTAACCTCACTTTTCTTCAGTGAATGTCTTTGCATTATTTAGAAAAATGTTAAGCGTTCTACCGCTCCTGCTTCTTAACAATAAAAAAGCCAGCCCGTTTAAGGACTAGCTTTAAAAAAATATACGGCTGTAAAATTAAGCCAGGTCGTAGCGATCCAGGTTCATTACCTTGGTCCAAGCTGCTATAAAGTCTTTTACAAACTTGGCTTGGGCATCTTCGTATCCATAAACTTCTGCAATGGCTCTTAACTCTGTGTTGGAACCAAAAATAAGGTCAACACGGGTACCAATCCATTTTATGCTGCCTGTATTACGATCTGTACCTACAAAAGCATCGTCGGTTTCTGAAACTGCCTTCCAGGTTGTGTTTATATCGAGTAGATTTACAAAGAAATCATTTGTAAGTACTTCTTTTTGAGTAGTGAAAACGCCATTTTGAGATTGATCGAAATTGGTATTCAATGCACGCATGCCTCCAATAAGTACGGTCATTTCTGGCGCTGAAAGTTTTAATAATTGTGCTTTATCAATCAACAATTCTTCTGCAGAAAGGATGAATTTTGCTTTGGCATAATTGCGGAACCCATCTGCTTGCGGCTCCAATACTGCGAAAGAGTGGACATCGGTGTTCTCTTGTGTAGCATCTGTTCTGCCTGCGGTAAATGGCACCGTTACTGTATGGCCTGCATTTTTTGCTGCTTGCTCAATGGCTGCAGCGCCTGCTAGTACAATAATATCTGCAATGGAAACTTGCTTGCCACCAATATTTGCGTTGTTAAACGTGGCTTGAACGATTTCTAGCGCTGCCAATACTTTTGACAATTGTGTTGGATTGTTAACCTTCCAATCTTTTTGTGGTGCAAGACGAATGCGAGCACCGTTAGCGCCGCCACGTTTATCTGACCCACGGAATGTAGATGCAGATGCCCAAGCAGTAGCTACCAATTGAGAGATTGGCAAGCCTGTTGAAAGAATGGCTGCCTTTAAATGAGCAATGTCGTTTTCATCTACCAATGGGTGCGAAACGTCTGGAACTGGATCTTGCCAAATCAATATTTCTGCTGGTACTTCAGCGCCTAAATAACGAACTCTTGGTCCCATATCGCGGTGCGTTAATTTAAACCACGCTCTTGCAAATGCATCATTCAATGCTGCAGGGTCTGCAAGAAAACGCCTTGAAATTTTTTCGTAGATCGGATCTACTCTTAAAGAAAGATCAGTAGTCAACATAAATGGTTGATGACTTTTTGATGGATCGTGTGCATCGGGTACTGTACCTGCGCCACCGCCATTTATTGGTCTCCATTGGTGTACGCCACCCAATCCTTTGTGAACTTCCCATTCGTAACCGAACATGTTTTCAAAATAGTTGTTGCTCCATTTATTTGGTGTGGTTGTCCATGCACCTTCAATGCCGCTGCTAATGGTATCTGCTCCTTTACCGGTACCAAAAGAGTTTTTCCAACCCTGGCTCTGGTGCTCAATGCCTGCACCTGCTGGTTCTGCACCCACATGCTCATCTGCATTGGCAGTGCCATGGCATTTGCCCAATGTGTGTCCGCCTGCAATAAGCGCCACTGTTTCTTCATCATTCATTGCCATACGGGCAAAAGTTTCTCTAATATCACGGGCTGCTAAAAGTGGATCAGGATTGCCATTGGGGCCTTCCGGATTTACATATATTAATCCCATTTGAACGGCAGCAAGGGGTTGCTCCAATTCACGATCACCTGTATAACGATTGTCGCCCAACCACTCTTTTTCAGAACCCCAGTAAATATCTTCTTGTGGTTCCCAAACATCTACACGTCCTCCCGCAAAACCAAATGTTGGTAAGCCTGAAGCCTCCAATGCGCAATTACCGGTTAGGATCAACAAATCGGCCCACGAAATTTTATTACCATATTTCTGTTTAAGAGGCCATAAAAGCAAACGAGCTTTATCAAGGTTGGCATTGTCTGGCCAACTATTTAATGGTGCAAAACGTTGTGTACCAAAGCCTGAACCGCCACGCCCATCAGCAATGCGGTAAGTACCTGCACTGTGCCATGCCATTCTAATAAATAGCCCGCCATACGTACCGTAATCAGCAGGCCACCAGTCCTGTGAAGTTGTCATTAACTCATATATGTCATTTTTTAAAGCAGCTAAATCAAGTTTTTTAAATTCTTCTGCATAGTTAAATGACTCGCTCATCGGATTGGATTCGAGCGCATTTTGACGGAGAATATTTAATTTTAATTGGTTTGGCCACCAGTCACGAATTGAAGTGCCAGTGCCAGCAGAAGTTTTCTTTACAGAAGTTGCACCAGAAAACGGACATTTGCTTTCGCCGTTTACGTTATATGATGCTGAACCTGCGGTTGTGTTATTTTCCATAGTTCTTAATTTTATATTATTTGAAATGCAAACTTACAAGCATCCTAACGATAATTTTTATTAATAAATTTTATATAGTTATAGGTAAAATCTATGAGGGTGATATTTATGAGGGTGATATTTTGGAGGGTTTCCCCTTCCCAGCGACTCCTCTCCCCGGCTTGCGTATTGGCCGAGGAGGTTGCTTAAACGATGAGCGATGGTGTTATTTGGAAGCCTCGAAATGTAAGATGGGGATTCAAAAAATTAAAGAACTATCGGCTAATAAATGCAACGTCGTCACACTATCATCTCTTTACCACTTGCTTTTTTGCCAGTGATGCAATAGTTATAGTAGTTTGAGCGTATTCATACAATTGATTACTTTTAAGTTGCGGCAATAAACAAGAGAACGGGAATATTAAAAAAGAAATGTCTTCCATTTAGTTTCCACTACGTGTTATTTTGCATCAATACTGATAAAAAATTAAGGCTTATAAAAAATAATAAAAATGAAAATAAATTATTTATTGTGTTGGTTATTGATGGTGACAAATACTTTGTGCGCTCAATCAAATAATCCTCCGGGTTTAAATTTAATTAACACAGAAGATATGAAAAATGATCTGTATGCTTTGGCTGATAAACACTTTAATGGCCGCTCTGCAGGAACTCTGGATGAATTAAAAGCATCTATGTGGCTTGCTGAAAAATATAGAAGCATAGGATTAAAGCCCGCTGGGGATGATGGCACTTATTTTCAATATTTTAATTTGTGGCGTAATCATATAGCAGATAATACAAGCATACAAATAAATAATATTTCCTTAACATTATGGAAAGATGTTGCCGTTTCTCAAATGGCAAACATTTCTTTAAATGCACCCATTGTTTATTTAGGGAATGCATTGGATGTTGATACAAATACTGTGAACGTAAAAGATAAAGTGGTTGCTATAGAAGCAAATTCAAAAGGAATTAATTTAAATGTTTCTTTACCCACTTGGAGATACAACAGGTATATTTTTTTAAAGTATGGCCTCCCTTTATTAAAAAGAGGCGCTGTAGCAATTATTTTTATTGCTGATGACATTGCAGAAAAAGCCTGGGATGACGCAATAGAAAATTATAAAAGAGGCAGCTATGATATTGATGGCGGACCCAATGAAAATGTAACCACCACTGCTCCTGTAATATGGTTACACAACAATTTAAAAAAAGAATTGCAGCAACATACTGCAACGATAAGAGCAAACATTATAGTTGCTAAATATGCATACCCCTCTGTAAATATCGTTGGAGTAAATACAGGAACAGATGCCAAATTAAAATCGGAATATCTTTTATATAGTGGCCACATAGATGCGCATGGCATTAGAAATGTCATAAATAATGATTCTATCTATTATGGTGGAGATGATAACGCAAGTGTTGATGTTGCCATGCTTGCCAACGCCAGGGCTTTTGTAAAAAATCCTCCCAGACGATCCGTTTTATTTGTTATACATGGTGCCGAAGAAAGAGGTCTATTAGGATCAAAGTATTTTTCGGCGCACCCTACAGTACCTATAAATAAAATTGTAGCCGTTTTAAATGGTGACATGATAGGCAGAAATAATACGGATAGTTCTACTATTTTAGGCAGTACGCCACCGCATAGAAATTCACTTGATTTGGTAAATATGGCTTTAGCGGCAAATAAAGAAGGACCCAATTTTAAATTAGATACCTCCTGGGATGAAGTTACGCATGTAGAAGGCTGGTATTTTAGAAGCGACCATCTACCCTATGCAAGATTAGGCATACCCGCCATCATGTATACCACTCTTTTGCATCCTGACTACCATACTCCCCAGGATAATGCACAAAACATAAATTATCCTAAATTAAAAAAAATGGCTGACTGGATGTATAGAACAGGTTGGAAAGTTGCCAATGCCAGTGAGCGACCAGCAACAGATAAAAACTTTAAGCTTGAGCGATAAAACAACTAAATAATCAACTGCATCAGAACAAATTTAGTAATGAAGCCTTTAAAGAATTACTTCCCAGAGACATCTGTCAAAGAGTCCTTGCCTTCTCACAAAACCTCAGTAGAAAGGTTGCTTCAAATTAAAATTCAGTTACAGCTTTAATCATCCATTTATTTTTCCTTTTATCATACACCTCATATACTAAGTCTATCTCTTATTCGTTTCTTGTCTATCATCGCTACGTTATAATATCTTGATTTGATCTTAATAAAAAAAGCGCCTTACCTTTGAAACCATTTAGACTTATACAGAAATTATGAGAAAAGTATTCATCAGCGTTTTTGCAGTTATATTAATTTTTGCTGCATTATTATCCTGTAAAAAAATAGTTGCAGTAATTTTTGGGGGAACAGATGTAAATATTCCCGAAGTTCACATAACCATACCTCCTGTTATTGCTATCAGCTCAAACGAAATGTCATTAGGTAGCTTTTCACAAAATATAAATTTAGATAGTACAGTAAGGGCTAATACCGGTGGAACTTTTGGGGTAAATGCTGTTAATTCAATAAAGGTTAAGCAGGTTATTATCACTATCACCAATCCAGATCCGTCAAATAATCTTTCAAATTTTCAAAGTGCCAGGGTAACATTACAATCTAATACTAATAGCACCCCAACCGATTTTTTTTCAATAACCTTTCCTGATACTTATACAGCCACCTATACTTTTACTCCTACCGATAGCCCAGAATTATTGCCTTATTTAAAAGGCAATACTATTACATATAATATTTATGGCAGGGTACGGCGAACTACTAATAAACCATTAACTATGGTGGTTACTGTTACATTAAGAGCCAATTAATTATTTATCTGTTACACTCCTTAATTTATAGCAGATAATTCTATGATTGATTATATTTTTTGAAAAAATATTTTAAACTAATATTTATACTGTTAAGCCATGCACTTTTAATTGAAAATCCATCATCAACTTTCCATCGCCTGCGCTCATCATAACCGGTACCAGTAATAACCCGCCGTTTCTTTTAAATATAGTTCCCAGATAAATAATGGGCCTATACCCGGTATAATACCAGCGATAGATGATATCCATCTTCCTGCAATATAATTACAAGGAAACGCCACAGTGTGCACACCCGCTTTTTTAAAAAGAAGGCTTGCCCGTGGTAAATGATGCGCTGAACTGATAAGTAGGTATGGTGACTGCAAATGAATAGAATCAAGGATTTTTTTTGTATTAGCCGCATTTTCTACTGTATTGTTTGAGCTG
>JANLQE010000208.1:0-9240 GCA_031367625.1 Bacteroidota bacterium | reverse complement strand
TAAAAACTGCAACTGCGAAGTTTTTTTTGAACTGGATTGGATAATAAATGACAATACTGTTGTGCGGCCTGATGGTATGATTGTTTGCGGCAATTTTACAGATGATTTTTTAAACTTTCCGCCTACGCTTATTCTTGAAGTATCATCAGACTCCACGAGAATGAAAGACAGGAATACAAAATATGCCCTTTACGAAATGTACGGGGTAAAATATTATATTATTGCCGATACTGAAAAAACATCCGTAGAAGTATTTGAACTTACGGATAACAAATACAAACAAACAGAAACAACCCATTTTGTGCTCACGAAAGATTGCAGCATACCATTAGATGTTTTTAATCTTTGGGGTTGATATTCTTCTTCAGATTATTATTGCCGTTGTGCAATTTAAAAGTTAATGCAGCTTTGCACTTATCAGTTTTAGAAATTCACTCCTTGTTTCATTTTTTTCAAACTGGCCAAAAAACGCCGAGGTAGTGGTAACAGAGTTTTGTTTTTGCACACCTCTCATCATCATGCAAAGATGCGAGGCTTCAATAACCACTGCTACGCCATGAGGGTTTAAGGACTCTTTAATAGCAGTAAGAATCTGGTGCGTAAGCCTTTCCTGTACCTGCAGGCGGCGGCTATATACATCTACCACACGGGCTATTTTGCTAAGGCCTGTTATATACCCGTTAGGGATATACGCAATATGCGCTTTGCCATAAAACGGCAGCATGTGATGCTCACACATACTGTACAGCTCAATGTCTTTTACAATTACCATCTCACTCACATCTTCATGAAATTTGGCTGAGTCCAGGATGGCTTTTGCATCTAAAGTATAGCCCTGGGTTAGATATTGCATAGCTTTTGCTATCCTTTCAGGCGTTTTTTGTAAGCCTTCTCTTTCAGCGTCTTCTCCTAAAAGCCTGATGCTGTCTTTATAATTTTTCATCAATGAGGATGTTACATCATCATCATACTGTTCTACTTTTTTGTAAGCCATTAATTTTATAATTAAAAGGTATTTTGATATTTCATTATACAGGGTATTCTACAAAATTTCTTTCGGTTTCGTATAACCGAACCTGCATTTCTAAACTGTTATTAATGTGTGGCCGCAATAAATGATAAATAACAACCGCAATATTTTCGGCAGTGGGATTTAAATTTTTAAACTCCGCACAGTCTTCATTAAGATTTTTATGATCAAATTTTTCCAGCACATATTGCTGTATCGTGTTGCTTAATAATTTTAAATCCATCAGGTATCCCGTCTGCTCATCTATTTGCCCGGTTAATTTTATAATCAGATCGTAATTATGGCCGTGATAATGTGGGTTGTTGCATTTGCCAAATACTTTGTCATTGGTAGCCTCGTCCCAGGCCGGGTTATGAAGCCGGTGTGCTGCATTAAAATGTTCTTTGCGATAAACAGATATTTTTTCTTTCATTAAATACTACTGGTTTTAAAAAAATATTACATGGGGAGAAACTTTTAAAACGCAATTATTATGTAAGTTTTGTCATTATGTATTACAATTAAATGTACAAATTGTTTGCCGTCAATTTTTTTTAATTACCATAATATTCCACAAAAATTCTGGGAGTTTCATACAGCTTCAGGCAATGAAGCTGTATGTTGGTGGGTAAATGCGGAGTAAGTTGTGCCCAGATTGCCAGTACAAGATTTTCGATGGAGCAAATTTTTTCTTTCATAAAATCCACATCCACATTAAGGTTTTTGTGGTCTAATTTTTCCAGCACATATTCTTTTATAAGAATACTTAGTTTTTTAGCATCAAAAACAAAACCTGTTCCTTCATCGGGCATACCTTTTACGGTAACATATAATTCAAAATTATGCCCATGCCAATTTTCGTTGGCGCATTTTCCAAATACGGCTTCATTCTTTTCCCTGCTCCATGAAGGATTGTAAAGTTTATGTGCTGCATTAAAATGCTCTATCCTCGTAATATATACCATTTCTTATGCCCTATTTTTGCAAATGTACTTCCAATTGATTTAAATGTAAAACAGATGAGCGAAATTTACGCTATGCAAATATTATTGATAGCGGCTACGGAAATGGAAATAGCTCCTTTATTAGCTGAAAATTTATTTGCGGATACACTCATTACAGGTGTAGGCGCACCCGATGCAATGTATCATCTTTTAAAACGGGTGAACCAGATAGACTATGACCTGGTTATACAAGCTGGTATTTGTGGCAGCTTTTCAAAAGACAATAATTTAGGCAGTTGTGTGCTGGTAAAGCAGGATACTTTTGCAGACCTTGGTATATATGAAAAAAATAATTTTTATTCTGTGTTTGATATGGGTTTTGCAGCGCCAGATAATTTTCCTTATAAAAATGGATGGCTTATTAATGAACATGCTGTTATTGATAAAATTGATTTAAAAAAAGTAAAAGGGATTACCTTAAATACGGTAAGTGATAAACCGGAACCGGCAAATGTTTTTATGCAAAAATATAGCCCTGATGTGGAAAGCATGGAAGGTGCGGTGCTGCATTATGTATGCCTGCAGCAAAATATTCCCTTTCTGCAGGTAAGGAGTATCAGCAATTTTGCAGGCGAAAGAGATAAATCAAAATGGAAGATGAAGGAAGCAATACATAATTTAAATATAACACTAAAGCAAATAATAAATCAACTAACTGCTCCTGGCCTGAATGCTGATAAATAAATAATTTATTATGAAATTTTCCATTGGCTTTTCGCCATGCCCCAACGATACTTTTATTTTTGATGCATTGGTAAATAAAAAAATAGATACAGAAGGGTTTCAGTTTACAGCCGTTTTAGAAGATGTGCAGACCTTGAATAGCTGGGCAATTGAAGGCAAACTGCCTATTACAAAACTTAGTTACGGGGTATTGCCGCTTGTGCTGGAAAAATACAATTTGCTTAATAGTGGCAGTGCGTTAGGAAGAGGAGCAGGGCCGCTGTTAATTACAAATAGTAAGCTTGAAATTACCAATGTTGAAGAACATCTGATAGCTATTCCCGGAAAAAATACCACAGCGCATTTGTTATTTTCTTTGGCTTATCCAAATGCTGTAAACAAAATATTTCTCAAGTATGATGCTATTGAAAATTTTGTTTTGGAAGGTAAAGGGCTTGGTGTAATCATTCATGAAAACCGTTTTACTTACCAGCAAAAAGGCTTGCATAAAGTTATCGACCTTGGTGATTACTGGGAAAAAGAAACATCCCATCCCATTCCGTTAGGTGGCATTGTTATAAAAAAAAATATTGATGGCGTAGTGCAAAAAAAAATTGATGGATTAATAAAAAAAAGTGTTGAATATGCTTTTAGCAACTACCCGGTATTAAATGAATATATAAGAAACCATGCGCAGGAAATGAGTGAAGATGTAATGCGCAAACATATAGATCTGTATGTAAATAATTATACGCTTGATTTAGGCGCAGATGGCAAAAAAGCTGTTGAAAAATTATTAGCTGTTTATAAAAATATCAATAATACAAACCTGGTTAGTAAAAATATTTTTGTGTAAGTGCTTATTGTTTTTTAAGCGCTTTTGAATATATTTCCAAACAGCGTTTTCTTGCAAACACATGATCTACCATAGGTTTTGGATAGCTAAATTCCTGAAATTCGGGCACCCATTTTTTTATGTAAGTTAAATCCGCATCAAATTTTTTTGTTTGCAGGTAAGGATTAAAAATACGAAAATAAGGTGCAGCATCGCAGCCGCTGCCGGCAGCCCATTGCCAGCCGCCATTATTAGCTGCCAAATCAAAATCCAATAATTTTTCTGCAAAATAGGCTTCTCCCAAACGCCAATCTAAAAGAAGATGCTTGCATAAAAAAGAAGCCGTTATCATACGTACTCGGTTGTGCATAAAACCTGTTTCATTTAATTCACGCATACCAGCATCTACAATAGGATAACCGGTTTGGCCTGTACACCATTTTTCAAATTCGCCTTTATCTGTCAGCCATTCAATATTATCATAAGCAGGTTTAAAAGATTTACCAACGCCAACCTGCGGAAAATGCCAAAGTATCATTTGGTAAAAATCTCTCCATATTAATTCATTCAAAAATGTTGGCGATAACTGTTGTGCTTTAGTGGCCAACTGGCGGATGCTGATTGTGCCGAAACGCAGGTGTAGCCCAAGTTTTGAAGTGCCTTTTATGCCGGGGAAATTTCTTTGTACTGCATAATGTTTTAGCAATTCGTCATCAAGGCTTTTAACAGGAAAAGATTTACTGGTTTCTGTAAAACCCAATTGCTTTAAAGAAGGGATTTTCTTTTGTTCCTGCTGCAAAAAACCGGGATAATATTTTTTTACCTGGTAAGGTTTAAAATGTAATTCTGTAAGGGTTGCTTTCCATTTTCTGCTGTATGGCGTAAATACAGTATATGGTTTGCCATCATCTTTTATAACCTCATCTTTTTCAAAAATAACCTGGTCTTTAAAAGTCATCAGCCTGGCATTATGCTTTTGTAAAAGATTAGAAATTTTAGTATCTCTGTCTTTGGCATAAGGCTCATAATCCTCATTGGTAAACACTTTTGCAATATTATATTTGCTTAATAATTTTTCAAAAGCATTTTCAGGTGTTTCATATAATACGGTTAATGTGCTTCCCGATTTTATAAGTTGTTCCTGTATTTCCTGCAAAATTTTGTGAATAAACTCAACCCTTCTGTCTGCTTTATTGTCAAGTTTATTCAGGATGTTTTTATCAAAGATAAAAAGGGATAATACGGGATGTCCATCTTTTAATGCATGGTACAATGCTGCATTGTCTGATAGCCGCAGGTCTCTTCTAAACCAAAAAATATTAATTGTCTCAGTCATAGTATTTGTTAGTAAAAAACTATACTAACAAAATATTGCTGCATTTGTTTGCTGTAATGCCTCCACAATTTTATTGGTGTAATTATTTTTATAGATTTTATTCTCAATGCCTGCTACCCATCTGATGTTGTAAATGGAATTGGTAACAAATATTTCATCAGCCTCTGATAACATTTCTTCGGTTATTGCAATTTCATTTATGGGGTATCCCAAAGCCGGAAGCTGTTGTAGTAAAAATTTTCTCATTACCCCGGCTACGCAACCTTCTTTTAATCCGGGGGTGTAAATAATTTGATTTTTTACCATAAAAACATTGGCAATAGTGCTGTCGCAAATGCGTTGGTGATTATTTAAAATGAGGGCATCATTGCATTGGTTTTTTTTTGCAAATAAAGCGCCCATAAAATAAGGCAGGTAATTATTATGTTTCAGGTTACTGAATGCATCACAGTTTTTTTGTGCATCACGGTAAATGCATAGCTGCAATCCGTTGCTGTTTAAAATGCTGTTATCTTCTGCCAGGTTCCAGGATTGTATAATAAAATCCGGGGAGTTATTTTTTGCATCATACAGCCCGCCGTTCCCCCTGAATATGCCCAACCTGATTCTTGCAGGCGAATGTTTATTTTTGGCGGTAACTTTTAATATTTCTTCTGTAAATTTTTCCGGTGTAAATAATTTGGGTATATCAAACTGCAGCAACTGCATACCTTTCCAGAGCCGGGAAAAATGATCATCTGCCAGTATAAGCCTGTTGTTTTTAAATTTTATTGTTTCAAAAATACCATCGCCAAACCTTAAGGCACGGCTGTTTGCTCCAATTACGGGAGTATCTCCGGTAAAAATTTTTCCATTAAAATTAAAGTGGTTCATAGCTGTAAAATAAAAAATCCCCGGCAAAGCGGGGACTTTATTTGAAAAACGTAAGGGGGTTACAGTTCTTCTATAATTTTATTTTTTACTGCATACATTATAAGGCCTGCAGTACTTTTAGCGCCGGTTTTTACTTTTAGTTTATCCCTGATAGCTTCTACTGTACGGGGGCTAAGATCCACCATATCTGCAATTTCTTTTGTACTTTTTTCTTCGCACATCAGGCGTAAGATGGTGGTTTCTTTATCATTTAAATGTACTTCCTGCGGCATAAGATGCTGCGGTGGTGCGGCATTACGCTGCTTAAGATTAGTAAGCAATGCTTTATTGGTAAGCGAATTAAAATAATATTCCTGTTCGTAACAGGTTTTTATAGCTTCATAAATAACCTCGCTGTCGCTGGTTTTAGAAAGATAACTGTTTGCGCCAAGCTCCATCAATTTAGTTATCATGCTATGGTCGTCCATCATGGTAAGCATAATAATTTTAGTTTGCGGGCAAATCTTTTTTATTTCTGGCAAAGCCGCAATACCATCCATGATGGGCATCTGAATATCTAATAAAATTACATCAGGCGGTAAGGATTTTATAAGGTTTAAAAGGTGCATACCATTATCGGCTTCTGCAATTACTTTAATATCTTTTTTTGAACTCAATGCTGTTTTTACACCAGCCCGGTATAGCACATGATCGTCTGCAATGATAACCTGTATGGGTTCTGAGGAATCTTTTTTCATAATATAAGGGTGAAAATAATACTTTTTTGGTTAGTAAGTTTACGATGCTATAACGCATTCTGCAATTTCAAATTATAATAAAAATAAATAAAGAGTGTAATTACCATATATACGGCATAGTGATTTTACTATAAAGTTTCGCAGTAATACACACAATATATATGCGGAAAAAAGTATTAGTTGTTATAATTAATTGGTTATTCTATCAGTTTATTTCTCATACCATACATTATAAGGCCGCCAATGGTTTTGGCACTTACCTTGGTTTTCATATTCTGGCGTATGGTTTCGATAGTGCGTGGGCTTAAAAAAATTATTTTAGATATTTCTTCAGTGGTTTTATCTTCTGAAAGCAGCTGTAATATTTTTATTTCCTTTTCATTAAAATTTACGGGCGTATGGGTTCCGTAATGCTGGCGCACATTTTTTTTCTGCATCAGCCTGCCCATTACTGCCTTATTTACCAACTCGTTAAAATAAAAATCATCATTCATACAGGTTAGTATGGCTTCATATATTTCTTCGGGGTCAGTTGTTTTTGTCAGGTAGGCATTGGCACCCATTTCCATCATTTTACTTATCATCTGCTGGTCATCGTACATGGTAAGAACAATAATCTTTATTTCTTCGTACTCCTTGCGTATAAGCTGTATGCCATTAATGCCATCTATTTCGGGCATCCGGATATCCATTAATAATACTTCGGGTTTTTTTATGGCAATTTTATGCATCATGTCTTTGCCATCCTCGGCTTCCCATAGCATTTTAAGGTTTGTTTTTCCTGAAAGCGCCATTTTAATTCCATCCCGAAAAATTTTGTGATCGTCGGCAATAGCAATTTTTATAAGATTATCAGTAGACATTGGTTGTTAGTATTGGGGTTAGGTAATGAAGTTTTGAAGTTACATTTTTCAAATGGGATAATGCGATTTTTACGTGAGTAAAATATTTTTTTTCCATTTATTAATATGATAATCAATATAATTGATAAAATTACTTAGTAAAAATACTGTTATTTATTTAAGTATAACTACTTATGCTGAAAGCATAAATACCTAAACTAAAGTAAAACTTACAAAACCAAAATTGAGCGGTTGTTCGCTTGTGGGCTTAGTGTTGCCAGCCTATTTTTGTATAGTTGATTGGCAGAGAAGAAAAATTTATCCATTTATCCAATTATCCTGCAACCCGTTAAAATTCCGGTATTCCTGTAAAAACCTGTTTGTGCTTGTGGCTGCTTTGTCAATCAACTCTTTTTATTTGCTTTAAATTATTACTCTACTGGTTTTTTCCGGCTGTGTTATTTTCCTGTTAACATACTTCAAAGCCTTACGGATTACTGGCTGGTTTATCCACATATCCACATTTAGTATATCTACGATGTAAAATTACCTGCAAACATGATAGTAATTTTACTAAATTAAATTCGTACATTTACCAATATTTATTAACCTGTTTACTGGTTATTTTTGCTTAAAACCTTTTACTGTATTGGGTTTTGCTACTAACGTAAAATTACCTGTCTATGGTATGCTGTTGTGTAAAAAAATAAATACCGGCAAGTTTGTGTTGATATTTAATCGTAAACCACTAAAATTAATTATTATGTATTCTTGCATCATGAGGCTTGTAGAAACTTTATTTTCTTAATTTATAAGTAAATTTTGATTTTGGGATTCAGTTATTTAGTTTTGATAATAAATTAACTGCTTATCAACTTAAATCTTGCTTATATCACTTTTATTTCTGAATTATTTCCTTTAATCTTTTGTATTATATTTCTCAAGAAATTAAATACAAGGGCTTTAAAGGTTTTTTTTATTTACACTATCTTATTAGCCATTTTTGTATCATCTGGTTTAATTGCTCTATATCATTTTAAATCTCAGGTTGCCTATATTATATTGGTTAAAGTTTATACGAATTTTGAGTATTCACTATTTGCCTTATTTTTAATGGCAATGATAAAAAATAATTTGGTAAAAAATATTATCAAATTTTCTATCCCGGTTTTTATTCTTTTGGCCTTAACCTTGTATTTTATTGTTTCTCCAAAAACCTTCAGCACTTATCCTTCTGTAATTGAATTTCTTTTATTCATGATTTTTATCATTTATTTTTTCTACGAAAAAATGAAAACGGTGGTCATGTATCCGCTCTATCAAAGTATAACCTTTTGGATATGCGTTGCACTCTTTATTTATTTTACCGGTAATTTTTTCTTTTTCTTATTTGTTAACACTATTAAGGATGTCGCTTTTCTAACCCAAATGCAGATTATCTATAGCATTGTAACCATCGCAAAAAATATCATACTCTGCCTTGCTTTATTTGCCAATGAGCCGGTTGAGCAAAACGAACAATCACTTCAAATACCTACTGATATAAACCTGGACGATTTTACCCTAACTAACCCTAAAAATCAGTAACAGCGCATGTTTTTTTTACAGGTTACAAATAGTTCGGAGGTTTCCAAGCTAATGTTTGTGGGATCTATAGGCATGATTATACTGGCTACTGTAATAATTGTATTTGTAATTATGCACCAGCGGAAAGTGATACGCTACCATATACAAATGAAGAAGCTGGAAATGGAGAAGCAACAGATATACCTAAATGCAAGTATCCGTTTTCAGGAAGAGGAGCGCCAGCGTATAGCTGCAGATCTGCATGATGATGCCGGCCCGCTGCTGGCCACAGCAAGGCTTTATCTTAATGAAAACTTAGTAAACCAGGAGAAAGCCCAGCAACTGCAGAGTATTTTTAGCGCCAAGCAGATTATA
>JANLQE010000204.1:0-8670 GCA_031367625.1 Bacteroidota bacterium | reverse complement strand
TGCAAACCGGGTTTTATATCAGCAGAAAAAAATACCTCGCTGCCCCTGGTGATTATCATCCAAAACAGGGGTCTTACTGGAATATGGTACAACTTACCAAGGTAGAGGCAAATTGTTTGATATATGAAATTCCTTTATCAGCCCGATATAATTTTACCAGTAAACCCGTCACTAATTATTATGCCACTGTTGGATTGTCTTCGTATATCATGAAAAGAGAAGATTACAATTATTATTACATAAGAAATAATGTTCCGGGTAAAAGTGCCTGGACATATAGGGGCAATAAAAATCTTTTTTCTATTCTCACTTTATCAGCGGGCTTAGAGCGGAAAATAAATGAAAAACTTTCCATACAGGCAGAACCCTCCATTGGTATTCCTATAGCAGGAGTGGGCGATGGCAGAGTAAAAATATTTTCAACTGCATTACAGTTAGGATTAAAATATCAGCCCATTAAAAAACATTGATCAGCCTTTTTTTTAGCAGTATAATAATAGTTTAACAGGCAACCATTTTGCAATACGTTGCGATAATATTCAAAACTACTTGTATGTGCAATAAAATATTTTCCACTTTCAGCCTTGTAATTATGCTTATTGTTTCTGGCAATTTTATTTCGTGCAGCAAAAAAGATGCTGCCCCAACACCTGCACCACCGCCCCCTGTAGATGTATGTGCCGGTAAAACAATAACCATAACCCCTACAGCAACTTCATCTACAGCCTGCGTTGCAGATGGAAATATATCTGTTGCTGCAACAGGTAGTACAGGGTTTACTTTCAAACTTAACAGTTCCGGTACTTATCAGGCTTCCGGTACATTTGCTAATGTAGCTGCAGGTACTTATACCATGTTTGCAAAAGATGCAGATGGCTGCGAAAAATCTGCATCTGTAACAGTAAATTCAAGTGGGGTCGCCGGCGCATTCTTTACTAATGTAAAAAACTTAATGACTGCAAAATGTCAAAGCTGCCATAACAATACAATACAAAATGGCGGAATGAACTGGACAGTAGATTGTAATATCGTTACTAACCAGGCAAGAATAAAAGTAAGAGCGGTGGACCAGGGAACAATGCCTCCTACGGGTTCTTTATCACAATCTGAAAAAGATATTATTAGCAACTGGATAAATGCTGGTGGAAAATTTACCAATTAAAAATTCAGCAGCATGTCTTCATCAAAGAAGTATTTCATAGCTGCAGTTACAATAATAATTGTAATAATATGCGGTTATTTTTATAAAGAATATAATCGCAAACCTGCCGGTGTTTTATCAATGCAAACGGCTACACATATTGATGCTGTTGAACTTGTTCATGCATTTGAGAATAATGAAGCCTTAGCAAATGCTAAATACCTCGGTAAAATAATTGAAGTAAAAGGCAAAGTGCTGGAAGTGCTGAACCAGGCAGATACGCTGATGAATATTTTTTTGGGTGAGCCCGGCCCGCTTAATAAAGTAAGCTGTTTAATGGATGCGGAATATTTTAAAGAACACATACAAATAAAAACCGGAAGCATACATACCATCAAGGGGATATGCACCGGATTTTTAATGGATGTTGAACTAAACAGATGCGTAATCATAAAATAAAAAAGAGATTAATGAAGTTTTTAACCGGATTTCTTTTGATGCAGTGTAGTTTTTTTTACGCCCTGGCGCAGCAAAAATTATTTACCAAAAACGGAGTTGCTGTTTTCTTTTCTAAAGCTCCCATAGAAAACATAGAAGCAAAAAACAGCAAACTTGTAAGTGTGTGGGATACAGCTACTGGGCAAATAGAATTTTCTGTTTTGATGAAAGGCTTTGTATTTCAAAAAGATTTAATGCAGGAACATTTTAATGAAAATTATGTAGAGAGCGATAAATATCCCAAAGCAATTTTTAAAGGAACTGTAGAAAACCAAAAAAACATCACATTGAATACAGATGGAAACTACCCCATAACAGTAGATGGAATACTTACACTTCATGGTATTACAAAGCAAATAACAGTTCCGGCAAATATTCTTGTGAAAAATAAAGTTATCAGTGCTTCTGCTGCATTTACCATTGAACTGGCTGATTACAAAATAAAAATACCGGGCATTGTTGCAGACAATATCAGTAAACGCATTTTGATAAATATAACGGTTCCTTCCTTTCAGCCACTTGGGCTTCATTAAAAAAATAAACCCTGCTACATGAAAAAAATAATTTTATACAATTTATTATGCCTTCTTTTTTTATCTGCATCAGCCCAGCAAGAATTATTAAAACAGGTGGAAGACAGCATACCTGCAAATGAAAAAGTTACCGGCGCTTTTAAATCTACAAGGGTTATTAATGCGCATTCTATTGAGATGTTATCAAAACATAATCTCGATTTCAGGATCATGCACAGGTTTGGATTTGTAAGCGATGGCATAAAACAATTTTTTGGCCTGGATGCCGCATCTTTTCGCATGAGTTTTGATTATGGCATTACAAATAATTTAACGGTAGGTATTGGCAGAAGCACTTTTAGAAAAGAATTGGATATGTTTATAAAAACCCGTTTACTGCAGCAATCCACCGGCAAAAAAGCTATGCCGTTTTCTCTTGTGGCGGCTGCCGGAACCATGGTATGGACAGAAGAATCTTTTGCCCCGGTGAAGCCAGGTTTTGCTGACAGAACAGCTTATTATTTTCAATTGCTTGCCGGCAGAAAGTTTAGCAGCCGTTTTTCTTTTCAGCTAAGCCCAATAGTAATACACAGTAACATGGCGGTAAGTCCAACAGAGGATAAAACTATTTTTGCCCTGGGCGGCGGCGGACGTTTAAAATTCAGCAAACGGATGGCGCTCACTTTTGATTACCATCATCCCTTTGGTAAATTAGATTCCATTTACACAAGCCCATTGTCCGTGGGTGTTGATATAGAAACCGGGGGCCATGTTTTTCAACTCCAGTTTTCCAATGCTACGGGTATGAACGAAAGGGCTTATATCACTCAAACCACGGGTAAATTCTTTAAAGGAGATATCCGTTTTGGCTTCAATTTATCCAGGATGTTTAAATTGGGTAATAAAGTAAAATAAGCCAGGTATTTAAAATAATTTCAATAAATAAAAAGCAAAGCCTGCTAAATATTTGGATTATTTACTCATGCTTCCTATCTTCGTTTTCCCTTTTTTTAAAGGGCATTAGAAACCCTATTTATTCACAACCAAAAAAATTTCTATTTTTATGGCTGTTAAAATGAGATTGCAACGACATGGCTCCAAGAAGAGACCATTTTACTTCATCGTTATTGCGGATGGCCGCAGTCCCCGTGATGGTAAGTTTATCCAAAAATTAGGTTCATACAATCCACTGACCGTTCCGGCTACTGTCCAGATCGATCGTCAGAAAGCATTGGACTGGTTACAAAAAGGTGCTCAACCCACCGATACTGTACGCCGCATCCTCTCTTTCAAAGGCGTATTGTACCTTAAACATTTATTGCGTGGCGTAAGCCTTGGCCTTTTTGATGAGGCCGGCGCAATGGAAAAATTTACCAAGTGGAGTACCGAGCATGATGCCAATTTATCCCGTCGTCAAGGCGCACATAAAAAAGCAAATACAGATCGCCGCAATGTACCGGTAGTAAGAAAAGTTGCAGAAAAAGTAGAAGAAGCACCAGTTACTGCACCTGTAGAAGATGCACCTGCTGCCTCCGAAGAAGCTAAAACAGAAGAATAAACTAACTCTGTAATTAACTTGGTAAGTCCCGCATTTATTGTGGGACTTTTTTTATAGTTATTGCCGGGTGGGGCTTTAAGCAAAATTGTTTAACCCATTTTAATTAACTTTATAGAATTATGCATACTATAGCTAATCATATTTGTGTAGATAAGAACATTCAATTTGGGAAGCCTGTTTTTTTAGGAAGCAGGGTACCGGTGCAAAGTTTATTTTGGCATTTAGAAAAGGGTATTTCGTTAGAAAATTTTTTACTTGATTTCCCTGGCGTAAACAGAAAAGATGCCGAGGCTGTAATTGAATGGACTGCACGCAGATTTGAAAACCCGGAAATAATTTTGGATGAAACTTTTATTGGATGAAAATTTACCAATCAAATTAAAATACCGGTTTACGGAAAAAGGTCTTATGGCTTTTACTGTAAAAGATATGAATTGGTTGGGCAGGCAAAATGGTGAATTACTGCAACTAATGATAAAGGAAGGTTTTGATGTATTTATTACTGTAGATAATAGTTTATCATTTCAGCAAAACTTTAAAGATTATCCAATTCAGGTGATCGTATTAATTTCTCCCGATAACACCTATCAGACTTTACTTACTTTTTTAGACAAAATTATTATCTCCTTAAACAGGAGATGGATTGGTGGAGAAGTTATTTTGTTTGAGTAGAAATAATTTCCTTAAAGTTTGGGGAAAATAAAACACGATGATAAAAAATTAAACTACAAACAATATAGATGCAATATTTTAAGATAGGAAAATTAGCGGCAAGCACAGGTTTAAAAGGCGAATTAATATTACAGCACAGCCTGGGCAAGAGAACTTCTTTAAAAGGGTTAGATGCTATTTTTCTGGAAGATAAAAAGGATAGTTTTTTGCCATACTTTATACAGGCCACACAAATAAAAAGCGAAACCGAAACGATTGTAAAATTAGAAGGAATAGATTTGATGGAAGTGGCCAGAAAGCTTACGCCTAAAGAAGTTTGGCTTGCCGAAGAAGACTTTAATAAATATGCCGCCAGGGCAGCGCCAATAGCATTGCTTGGATATGATTTAATAGATGGCGAAAATAATTTAGGAGAAATTATTGAAGTAATAGAACAGCCCCACCAGGTATTATGCACCATCCTGTACAAAGGCAATGAAGCGCTGATACCCGTGCATGAAAAAAGCCTGCTGAAAATTGATAAAAAAAACAGGAAAGTTTTTGTAGAGGTACCGGATGGTTTACTGGATATTTACGGGTAACCCGTTTGGCAGTTTAAACCCCTATAGCGGTTATTTTGGATGATAGGTGATGGCTCATAGACTTTCCTATTTGAAAAATATTAAACCTTAACGTTTTTAACTTTAAACGTTTTTATGCAACGCATCATAGCACATTTTGACCTGGATTCTTTTTTTGTTTCGGTAGAAATATTAAATGATCCTTCTCTCAAAGGCAAGCCGGTAATAGTAGGCGGCCGGGATAGGGGTGTGGTAGCGGCATGCAGTTATGAAGCAAGAAAATTTGGAATACATTCTGCTATGCCTTCTGCAAAAGCAAGACAGCTTTGCCCCAATGCAATTTTTGTAGGTGGCCACAGAAGCGATTACAGTAAATATTCCCGGTGGGTTACACAAATAATTGCAGCCAAAGCGCCACTGTTTGAAAAAGCTTCTATAGATGAATTTTACCTTGATCTAACCGGCATGGAAAAATTTTATAAACCACTGCAATGGACAATAGACCTTCGGCAACAAATTATTGACGAAACCGGTCTTCCTATTTCATTTGGCCTTGCAGCTAATAAAATGATGGCAAAAATAGCTACCAACCAGGCAAAGCCAAATGGTTACCTGCAGATTCCGTTTGGCAAAGAAAAAGATTTTTTGGCGCCGCTTTCTGTTGCAGAAATTCCTGGTGTGGGAGAGCAAACGCATTTGATTTTAAAATCAATGGGAATATTTACTATTAAAGATATAAGCAATTCTGCTGTAGAAATTTTGGAAGAAAGGCTTGGCAAATGGGGCACAGATTTATGGCAAAAAAGCCAGGGCATACATAACGGTGAGGTAACAGCATATCATGAGGCAAAATCCATTTCATCAGAAAATACTTTTAATCAAAATAAAACGGATATGGCATTCCTGAAGGCAGAGCTGGTGAGGCTTACAGAAAAAATTTGTTTTGAATTACGGCAGGATGGAAAAGTAACCGGCTGTGTAGCAGTAAAAATCCGTTATCCCGATTTTGAAACCAACAGCAGGCAAACCACTATTCCTTATACCAGTGCCGATGATGAGATCATCCCGGTAGTAAAAGATTTGTTTAATAAATTACATAAAAAAGGAACGCCCGTAAGGCTGCTGGGCGTAAGGCTTAGTGAGCTTACCAACGATGCCGTTCAAACAAATTTATTCTGCGATACCCAACGCAAAGCCGGCTTGTATAAAGCCATTGATGAAGTAAAGAACCGCTTTGGAAAATTATTGGTAAAGCGGGCATCCTCTAATTAAAATTATAAAAATCCGTGTTTATCTGTTTAATCAGTTTGATCCCTGTCTGAAGGGCTTAAGCCAGGCAGGCGTATTTCAATCATTAAACTTGCCTATAAACTATTTAAAATATTTTGATCTTTCCCCAAATAAAAAAATCCGTGTTTACCAGTTTAATCTGTGTTTCTATTCTCATCACCCGTCTATTAAATCGTACAAAGTTTTTTTCTCCAGCACTTTTAAAGTAGCATCCCTGGTAAGAATCATCATCCTGTTAAGGCCGCAATTTTTTTCATTGCAATCTTTACATTTTGCATAAAAGTTTAAACTCACACAAGGCAGCATAGCAATAGGCCCTTCTATAATACGAAACGCCGCCGCCAGGGGAATTGTTTTTGGCGGTACTGCCATGAAATATCCACCACCTTTTCCTTTTTTACTTTCCAGTATATTATGCTGTTTTAACTGCAAAAGAATACTTTCTAAAAATTTAATAGGAATCTTTTTCTTTTTTGAAATGTCTGCAATCAATACCGGCCCCTTTCCATATTGAGCAGCCAGGTAACCAAGCGCTTTTAAACCGTATTGTGTTTTTTTTGATATCATTGATGCAAAAATAGCTATAATTTTTTTTAATGAGCAATTGCCCATACATCTCATTTTAAAAATATATTATATGCTGTAACCCTTTACCGTACAGTGTTTAACAATATTTTGTATAAAGTCTATCGGTTTTGTAGAGAAATATTTTTTTTGATTTCCCTTTTCTCCCTTAGTTTTGTCTATCAACTGAGTGGACTTTACAAAAAGTAGGCATAATTTTACCTGACGGCACAATATATTTTTAACTGCAATACAAGTTGTTTTAATTTGGTATTTGCTGCTGTTTGGTTTCGGCCCGCCTCTAAATTTCAAATAAAATAACTTAAAAAACCAATGAGTAATCTGCTTCAAAATAATGTTACAACAATAGCCTACCAAATTGGTGGACTAAGTTGTAATAATGCATTAGCCTTACTGGCAGAGCAGTTCCCTGGAAGGATGACTTTTTCCAGCAGTTTTAGTTTTGAAGACCAGGTAATTACACATGATATCCTAAGCAATCACTTACCCATCAGCATTTTTACTTTGGATACGGGACGTTTGTTTGCAGAAACCTACTCAGTATGGAGCAGTACGAACGAACGCTATAAGGCAAATATTAAAGGCTGGTATCCAAACCATGATCTGCTGCAGGAGTTTGTAGCAGCTAAGGGTCCCAATGCTTTTTATGAATCTGTAGATAACCGGAAAAGCTGTTGCTATATACGTAAAGTAGAACCACTTAAAAGGGCATTGGCCGGAAACTCTATATGGGTCACCGGCTTAAGAGCAGAGCATTCTGCAGCCAGGCATGAGCTGCCCCAGGTAGAATGGGACGAAGCGAACCAGGTAATTAAATATCATCCCCTGTTGCACTGGACAACTGAACAGGTGCAAACTTATATCAGGCAGTTTAATATCCCTTACAACCACCTGCACGACCGGGGTTTTGTAAGTATTGGCTGTGCCCCCTGTACAAGGGCTATCAAGCCGGGAGAAGATTTCAGGGCCGGCCGCTGGTGGTGGGAAGATGCAGACAAAAAAGAATGTGGCCTGCATACCAATTAAATAATTATTAAAAAAAATTAGCAATATGAGCGAACACAGGCTGGATTATTTAGAACAATTGGAATCGGAATCCATTCATATTTTTCGTGAAGTGGCCGGGCAGTTTGAAAAGGCTGCCCTGCTTTTTAGTGGTGGCAAAGATTCAATAGTGCTGGTGCACCTGGCATTAAAAGCTTTCAGGCCGGGCAAGTTTCCTTTTCCATTATTACATATTGATACCGGGCATAATTTTCCGGAAGCCCTAAGCCACAGGGATGAGCTGGCCAACAGCATCGGCGAAAAATTAATTGTACGTAAGGTAGAAGATACCATCAGGGCAAAGCATTTAACCGAGCCAAAAGGAAAATTTGCAAGCCGCAATGCGCTGCAAACTTATACGCTGCTGGATGCAATTGATGAGTTTAAGTTTGATGCATGTATCGGCGGTGCAAGAAGAGATGAAGAAAAAGCAAGGGCCAAGGAAAGGATATTTTCGATAAGAGATGAGTTTGGACAGTGGAACCCAAAATTACAAAGGCCAGAGTTATGGAATACCTATAACGGAAGAATTCACAAAGGAGAAAATGTTCGTGTATTCCCTATCAGTAACTGGACAGAATTAGACATTTGGAATTATATCCGCAGAGAAAAAATCGCATTGCCTTCTATCTATTTTGCACATTACAGAGAAGTGCTGGAGCATGAAGGGCAACTGGTAGCCACATCAGCATTTATTCAACTGGAACCAACCGATAAAGTATCAGTAAAAAAAGTAAGGTACAGAACGGTGGGAGATATGACCTGTACAGCAGCCGTGGAATCCGAAGCTGCTAATATTGATGATATCAT
>JANLQE010000174.1:0-9026 GCA_031367625.1 Bacteroidota bacterium | reverse complement strand
CCCAGCTTTTCCATTAATGGTGGAATATACATTCCAAAGCGTCCACGAAGCCCTTTTTTAAGGCCATACCAGCCACCCGCAGGATTTTTTTCTGAACGCCCCCAAGCTTCCACTGTTCCGTCTTTAGCTGGTTTTTGTTCGTCTGCACTTCCAAGCTCCATCCAGTCGCCATGTTTTTTTAGCATGGCATGTAAGTCATCCAGGCAATCCATATTGTAAAGCAATACTGTTTTACCAACTGTGCAAACTAATACTTCTTTGCCGTCTTTCTCGTCAACGTGCATGGTGTATTCAGATGTGAGTGGTGGTGTTTTTAAAAGCATTGGTTTTTCTTTTGTGCCAATTTTATTTTTCATTTTTATAATTTATTTACTGGTTAAAAATACTGTTTGATGAACCCACTAAAGATAATAATTCCTGTTTTGGTGCAACTTCTAATCCGCTTGCTTTTAATTGTTCCTGAAAATGTTTGAATGATGGTAATTCATTTAAAATTTTCTGGTCTTCGTCTGATTTAAAAAAAGCTGTATGAATAAATGTTTTGTTGTCAGCAAATAAGCAAGCATTATAATTGATGCCCTGATACTTCAAATTTTGTAAATCAGCCATTACATTTTTAATGTTGTTCTGATTTTGTTCAGAGAAATCTATTTTCGTTGTATAAGTTACTTTGACTATTTTCATTTTGTTTGATTTTAGAGTTAAGTAAATTATTTGGCATTCGTAATTGTTTCCGCTTCCTTTTTTAAATCTTTTACGTATTGCTCAAATGATTGGTCAAATGAAGGTATCATTTTTGCAAATAATGGATAAATTGGTCCACCAATTTTTTCAGTCATTGTAAAGTTTGTAAGTCCGCTACCGATTCTGTTAAGGATATAAACTCTTTTACCCTTTGCATCGCCCCAAACCAAACGCTTCCCGGCTTCAAATTCTTTGACCGAAAGTTTGAAAACTCTTTTTGGGTTAAGATTAGATTTCAATTGGATTTTTCCTCCTTTTGTAATGTTACCATCAATTGAAATAACTGTGGAATTCCATCTTGGAAAATCGGAAGCGTTAGTTAGTAATGCCCAAATAATACTTGGGCCGGCTTGAATATCAATGCTTACAGCCGTTTCTCTGCTGAATACTTTTTTGGTTGTTATGGCTTTGCCATTTGATGCTAAACATGTCATATTATTTTAGTTTATACATCTTTTGACGATTGGGCAAAACAAAACGATAGGCAATTCTTCAATTTTTTTCAACGGCTTCCATTATTTTTCTATTATGCTCTAAATGATACAATTGCAAATCAGTTCCGTTGGATTTGAAAGGGTCAATTTCTTTCATAATTTTTAGGCGTAGGTCTAATAGATACTCTTTATCTCCTTTGTCAACAACCTTAGCCATTTCAATCTTATTTTTTTCTATTTCAAAGTTTTGTTTCGGATTAAAAATTCCGTTTAGTTCTGAACATTGATGACAAGTGCCTTCTTTATTTATTAAAGCACATCTACCTTCAAAAATATTTACCATTTTGGCTCGGCTTGTATGCAAATAATATTTTACCATCGCTTCGGTGGTATTCAGTATTTGTTTTATTTCCGAAACCTTAAAATCATAAATTTCTTTTAGTAAAATGCAAATCTGTTGTTCAAGTGGTAATGATTTAGAAATACAGGTAAGGCAAAATGTGATATGCTCTTTTACTTCAAACTGCCCGTGTGGCGAAGTTGCCTGTATGTTCATTACCTCAGGAAAGTAATTTGGATTTGCAATTGCTTTTGCTTTGCAGATGTCAGTTACATTTTCTGTCCAACGTTTTTTTGCTCTCAAATTATCTTTTGCCAAATTGGATGCAATGGTAAAAATCCAAGTCTTAACAGAAGAGTCGCCACGAAATGTGTCAATTTTTTGTGAGGCTTTAATAAAGCTGTCTTGCACAATATCTTCTGCGTCCTCAATACTTGCAGTAATTCGTAAAATATAAGATTTAAGTTGCGGTCTTGCAAGTTCAAATTCGTTTGTCAGTTGTTCTATTGTCATTTTGTTTTGTCTGTCTGTTGAATGTTAGCAGGGTGGTCAAATATGCTTTTGACTAACTAACAGGGCTTGGCGATGTGGCGGCATTCCGTGTTCCGTCAGTTGGGAACTATAGCCAAATTTATAGATAAAAGTTGATGACATGCACATGGTTCAATAGATTTCCGTCGGCTGGAACTGAAGCTGATTAATGATTTGTAGATGAGGCGTTTCCATTGCCCCGCTATATTGCCAAACCGTATTGTACGCATACCCTTCTTCGTGATGTTCAGTGGCGGTTTGTGTCTCAAAGTTAAGTGTCAGCACTTACGGATTGCCTTTTCAGGCAATAATATAAAATGCGACAAGCAAAATAAATACTTCGTTTGCCACATTTGTTTATAAAATTTCTATTTGCTTGTCACCAAAAAGTATAATGCTAAGACAATTATTAATCTTGTCTTAGCATTACAAAAAATAGCATCCATTTTTTCAAATGTTAGAGGTTTCCATTGCCTTAAAATTTACTGTTTTAGAAACTCCCATGCCATAAATAATGTGCCCTATAAAACTGCCTATCATCATCATTATCATTGAGCCTTCCATTTTGGGCATAGGCAACATTGCACCCATTACCGCAATCATAATTTGTGCAAAGATGAAAACAACAAAGCCGAAAATAGCACCCTTTAAAAAAAGGCTGTCAATTTTTACTTTTGGTGCAAACAAATAAGTGTATGCAAAGGCAAAAATTATCCCAATCATAAAGTGCATTACCCATCCTACCGCTATCGGCATTCCCATCGTTCCTGCCAACATATCTGGCGGCGACATTCTGGGCATTCCCATCATTGGGGCTATAAACATTACCAGTGACATTACGGCTGTGCCTATAATACCACCTAATATTGATTTACTTATTTTCGTATTCATGATGTTTTAATTTGGTGTAAAAAATAGGGTTAGATTTTACTAACCCTTTGGTACTTACATTTTTTTTGACATAGGGCAATCCTTAGTGCAAACATGCCCGGCTTGTCCGTGAGGAATCATAGCCATTTTACCATCCTTTTCAATTTCATAACCTTCCATTAGCTTCATGGTAGTGCCGTCTGGCTTGGTAACTGTTCCGTCTGTCGAAATTTTGCATCCATCAGTGCATGTGTAAGTTTTAGTTAAAGGAGTGCATTTTTTTCCATTGCACAACATTGCTTTACCATCTTTCATCATTACACCAGCTTTCATTTTCATAGAAGTTTGGGCATTTGATGCGGTAGTTACACCAATCAGAATTGCGATTGCAAGAATTGCTTTTTTCATTTTTGCTTTTTTTAAATTGTTTAGTAATACTTAGTAGTACCAATTCTTTAAAAAAATCACCCAGGCAAGGAAAATATTTTTTAAATTTCTTTTTTGTCTTGCTGCTCTTTTACTTTTGTAATTTGCTCAACGCAATTGAAATGTGGTTACTTCTTTTACTATGTTTTTCCATCTTAGCCAAATGTTTGGAATTCCTTTGTTCCACTTCATTAATAAAACTGATAATGCCAAACCAAATGCAGCATGGGCAATTGTAACCGTTAAAGCAAATTGGTATCCGTCTTTAAAATCTATTCCAAAAAGACCGATACCTAAAGATTTTACAACTGGGCTAATCATAAAGCCAATACCAATCAACAATCCATAAACTAATCCCTGCCATATTTTGCTTTGCCCTAAGAGTAAGCTAAATATCAAACCAAATGCAGCACCATTCCAAAAATGATAAGACCATCCTGCCAAATCAGACCAAATATCAGGACCTGAAGCAAACTGGTTTAGTAATAACACTCCCATTAGTCGCGGCAGGTCTCCAGGCATCATGCCTAACCTGAACCCTGATTCTCTGAAAATTTCAAGTGCAACGGTTGCAATAATTCCTGCTGATATTCCATTGACGGCAAGGCGAAAAATGGCATTGTATTCTAAAAATTTAGAAAAGATTGTAACTAACAAAATTGATGCAATAGATGGAAGAAGAAATTGAATAGCAAGTGATGAAAATGTTGCTAAGCCTGCCTGTGCAGCCACAAAAAGATTAGGCGATATTGCTGCTAAACCCAGCAAAATAAAAGTGATGAGTAATTTTTTTATTTGAATGTTCATGATAAAGTTTTTAAAAATGAAAGGGTGGAGGATGCCGAAAGTCCATCCTTTCATTTTTCACAATCATCTTTTTACTTAGCAAACATGCCTGTCAGCATTGCAATCTTTTTGTCTAATTCCTGACCAATCATTTTCACTTTGTCTCCTTTAAAATATCCAAGTTCGCTGGATGGGGTAAAGTAGTTTATATAAGTAGCTCCTTTTTCCTGATAAACATTTACTCTTAAAGGAATAGCTAATCCAACAGCCATGTTATCCGTGAAAGCATTTTTACCTACACTGGGATTACCAATGAAAATTGACTCAGCGTTAATGTTTAATCCTGTCATGGAAAGAATCTTACCATGATTAATTTCTGCAAGAACCATCATACCTGCATCTGCAACTCCTTTTTTAATTCCTGATACAGTTTCTTCAAAACTTTTCATTGATTTTACAGTAACCAATTTACTTTGTGCGTTCGCATCCTGGAATCCAAAAGATAAAATTGTCATTGAAGCAATAATTAATGGCAATGCACTTTTTTTAAAATTTAATTTTTTCATTTTTGTATTTTTTAAATTATTAGTAATACTTAGTAGTACCAACTTCTTTAAAAAATCACCCAAAAAATGAAAATAGTTTTAAATTATTTTTTGCAGCAGTCTTCTTTTTCCTGAATAGAAGGACATTTCACGTTGGCAAAACTGCAAAATACACAGCAGTCGCCTGAATTTGGGCGTAAGGTTTCTTTGCAATTCTCGCATTGATAAAAAAACTGACAAGCATCAGTTGGCATTTCTTCTTCCTTTTGGTGTTCGCATTTTGGACAAGTAAGCGTTGCTTTAAGAATTAAGCTTTTCATCCTGCTCTTTTACTTTTCTAATTTGTTCAACGCATTTATGTTTTTGGTTTTGAGCATTGTGTTTGGTAGAATAGCCGTAGTCTTTTTGGATTTGCTCAATGGGTTTGTTTTTGAAAAACATATCGTTGATTAAGCCTTTACAATGCTCTGTAATTTGAAGGATATAATTTTGAAGTTTGTCCCAATAGGTTTTTTCCTGCTCAATAGCAAGGGTTATTTCTTCGTAAAATTTATTGTCGTGTATATCAGTAAATTCTGTTTCCCGCTTAGTGGTTCTCAATTTTTTAAACCATAAATTTTTGGCGATTGCCATAATATAGGTTTTTACAGAAGCCTCCAACACAAAATCGTCTTGCCGGAGTTTGGCTACCAAAGCAATCATCGTGTCCTGAAAAATATCTTCCGCATCATGGTTTGTGCCATTGTTGTTAGTTATAAAACGGTTTACCAAACCAAAATAGTTTTTATACAATGTTCCAAAAGCTTGATTATTCTCGCCTTTTAAGTCAATTATTATGTCTGTACTTGTTTGCATACGCTTGTTAAAATTACATTAATTTCAGTCATAGGTGCTTCAGTTCTTTTTCGCTTCGTTTAGTTATAGCTTTGTTTGGGTTTTTGTGCTGCCGTTATGAGTTCGTAGGGTGGTTATTTTTGTGTTTAGGTTGCCACAACGTTCAGGGCTTGCCTAAGTGGGGGCAATAGGATTCCGTCCGCCCGGCTAACTGAAGCTAAATTTATAAATAAAAGTTGATGATATGCATCCCGATAATTATCGGGATTAAATTAATAACGTCAAGCTGGATATGAAGCGAAATTGAAAAACAAAAAGTTGAAACACGGCTTTCATCAGCCCGTATTTTGGCAAACCACCTGTTGTATGTTCGCCCTTCGTCAGAGAGTGTCCACCTGCATAATGTGTCCTATTACTTAGAGTGAGTCCCAGAAGCGTTGGCACAAGGCAGACTCTTTTGTAAGGCAGGCTTCTATGTGTCGGCTTTGTGTGGCTTGCAAATGTGACTGACTTGGTGCGGTGGGTTATTAATTAATCATTTTCATTTAGACAAATTATAATGCTTGTTGTTTTGGTAATCATAGTAAGCGTCATGCCTGATTAATAAGAAAATAGTTTTTTGCAAAAATTAAAGTGTATGTAAATTATACAAATACGGAGTATGAAAATGATGTGTAAAAATCTTGTCTTTACGTTTAGGATACAGTTAAATCCGAAAGAAGACTAATAATAATCTGTTGCATAAAATTGGTTTTTGTTTCTAAAAAAGGTAACCGTTTAAGTTAAAGATTTTCTTTTTAAGGTTGTTATTTGCTATTTTATTAAAATAAAGGAATCAGTCTGTTTTTTTGTAAACAAATACTGAATCGGAACTGACATGTAAATAAAGTTTGCCGGGTTTAATTTGATAGGGTATGATTTTATTATCCAGCTTTTGCAAATAGGCTGATTCAAAATCCATATTCTTACAAGCCATACGGGTGGTTGCCAAACTCCCAAAATAAATTTTCTTTCCCTTAACTTCAATCGTACCGTTTATATTATTGCAGCCGGTATGACCAAAGATTTTCTTTTCTGTTAAGTTGAATTCTAATAGTGGAAGCTCTTTTGTGAAATCTGCCGCTTGCATTTTCTTACTATTGATACTGTCAAGCACCCAAATATCATGCAGCCTGTAATCAGCAAGATATTGGCCACAACCTTTATAAGTGCGGTAGTCTTTGTCTGTATTATTTTTTGTGTCAATAGTTACACTGTATTCAGATTTTGCACCTGACATATCATTGATACATTCTAATTTTTGTATCTGAACAGTTAGTGTACCTTTTTCGGTATTGGAATGATAGCGGCTTACATTTGCATCCATTGCTTTCACCCCTTCCACGGCAGATGTCTTTATTTCAAAACCATCCGGCGTTTTAAAATGCATGGATTTATCAAAATCAATTTCAAGGCTCCAGAAAGGTTCATTGCCCGATGCTATAAAATCAATCCCCTGCTCAAATTTTGTTCTGAACTTATCAGGCTGTAATGCAAGCGGTTTGTTTGAAACAACACTGTCTTTTTGTGGTATGTTACTGCCTGTCTTTAAAGGCTGAACACAACCCCCACCAAAAGAAATTACTGATAAAAAGAAAAATAATGCTCTTATCATACCAATAGGTTTAGTAGGGGTATTGTAAACTATCCCTTCGCTGTTACTTTTTTTGTAAAACGCATTACGGCAACATCATCAATCATGAACGTAAGTGTTTTGCCATAGGTTACTGCGTACCTGTTTACTTTTTTCAGCATATTCAGAAATGTACTTTCGCCTCCTCCTTCACAAAATATCATGGTCTTCACAAAAGGTTCGGCAATGTTTATTTTGCTTCCATCAATGGTTATTTTACTGCTGAAACCGTTGCAACTGGTATTACCGCCTAATTCGTTAGTAGCTAACCTAAAACTTATCTGCGGTTTTTTATCGGGGTACAATCCATCAAATGCAATCCGGGAGCCGGAAATATAATTCAGTTCCCAGGTGCCATCTAATTTTGAAGATTCAGGTGTCACTGCTTTTAGTTTTGCCATAAGTATTTTACCATTGTTTAGTAAAAGCTCATTATTAATTATACTCCAGTTATTTACTTTTTCTATAGCTGCTAAAAACTTCGACTCAACATTATCTCCTTTGCAAGCCATTTTTGTAGTAGCCAATGGCGAAAACTTAATAAAATTTACACCTGTTAATTCAAAGCTTCCGTTTAATTTATTACAACCAGTATTTCCTGAAACCCTGCTTACCTGGCCGGGAGAAAATAAAAGGTTAGGTTGGTTGCCGGAAGATATTGTTACCGGTTGTCCCTCAAGTTCTATTACATCCCATTGATACTTGTACAAAATTTCGCTGCCGCCAGTTGTGCCCGTTACTGCTGCAGTTACCGGTTTAATACTATGGCACCCCGCTACTAAAATGAGTATTGCCAGAGAAGCAATTGATGTTGTTATTTTTTTCATGAGCATTATTTTTGTTTTTAGATAATAATAATTATCTGTTTATTGTTCCCTTACTCCATCCCAGGATGCAAGCACTTTATCATGAGGATTAGATTGCAATTCCCATATTTTATTTATGAGCATTGTTTTTCGGTCTGTAGTATTGTAGGCATCCCAACCCGGGCTGCCGGTTTTAGCAAATTGAACCCATGCATCCTGCATTTTGTTAGCTAATTCTGGTGGCCCACCTTGAACTCCCACCATGCCTCTTTCTCCTGTAACTATATCCAGGTTATTAAAAACAAAAGGAAGTTCAAGCCCATGATAAGCGCCATAAGTTCCGTTAGCAACTGAAGATGGCCAGGCAAATTCATACATATACGTTTTCCCGGAAAGTGAATGTGCATTTGCAAACCGTATAGAGGGCACTTGCGCCTGGTAAGATGTGAGAATGGCAGAGAAAAGTTCTCCCAGGTTTTTTTTAGGATACGCTTTTTTATATACTGCAATCAATGCCGAAGGAGCCGGGTGTACTTTTTTTACCGCCAGGTTCAACACCAAATTAAATTTAATTTTTTTGAGCAATCCTGTAGGTACCAGGAAATAATTTACCTCGTCCGTATTATAACCAATGAGCAGGTCATAATCTGACCCTACAGCATTCCGTGCATTTATTAATGGCATATTTGAAACAATATCTCCGTCAATAACCGGAAAATAAAGGCTTACACCACCCGAAGGATCAGGAAAATCTTCCGTTTCAAGTTTAACCATTTTAGGAGTTACTTTAGGTTGCGATGCAAGAAGTTCCTCAGGTGTAAATTTCATGTAGGCATCTCTTGTATTTTTTATTTTAAGCGTTTTTGCATACTGGTTAGCAATACGGTCTGCCTGTTCGCCACTTAATACAGCCTGCCCCGATCCGCTTTGCATAATAGCCCTCTTAAATAACCCTTTGGCAGCAGGGCTTGTAAGTAATACGCCAACACTTATTGCTCCGGCCGATTCACCAAAAATGGTAACATTACCAGGGTCGCC
>JANLQE010000057.1:0-10119 GCA_031367625.1 Bacteroidota bacterium | reverse complement strand
TTGACTGGTCTCAATGCGTTAGTTCAAGCTATGGACTTTAGTCCAAGGCTTTAGCTTCTACAAATCTAACTAAATTTGGAGATGCAAAATATTAGAAAAGGTAGTCACAGCATCCATCAGTTACATGTTCACTTGGTTTGGAGTACAAAGTATCGTTATGAAGTTTTACGAGGAGATATTCAGATACGCTGTAGAGATTTAATCCGCCAGACTTGTGACACATTAGACATTCAAATACTGAAAGGGGTTGTGAGTAAAGACCATATACATTTACATTTGAGCTATCCACCTAAGTTGAGTGTAAGTGATATATTAAAGCGGTTAAAAGGCCGAAGTGCAAAGTTATTATTGTCAGAATATTCAGAATTAAAGAAACGTTATTGGGGAGGTCATTTATGGGGTATAGGTTATGGTGCATGGAGTACAGGTAACATAACAGATGAGATGATACAAGAATACTTAAATCATCATAAAGAAGGCCCTAATAGCGATCAGAATTTTATTCTTGAATAGTTTGAATGAACTTTAGTTTAAAGTTTTAATAGGCTTTAGCCTAAACTCAAATGACTTTCAGTCAATGTATTCAACCTATGGGTTTCTAACCCATAGTATTTGAGTTTTTTGTTACTTTTTTTGTCAAGAAAAAAAGTAAAGAAAAAACAATTAGAAATATCAGGTCAAGAAAATTTTGTTAACCGTTTAAACTATCACAAGAAGCCATCTATTTTAATACCATCCATAATGCGGGCGGCAATTAACATAATGAGGGCATGGAAGAAATCTATTCTCAAGTCCAAAAATCATAACAGATTTTATTCGCCCAATAATTGTTCAATATCAATTTGCAGAACCGGGAGATGTTTTGTGATAATACCCCAAATAATGTCATCGGAAACTGTATCGTAGCCATGAATAATCCTGTTCCTGGTGTCAACTATTTTTCTTGAATTGGCAATCACAATTGTTTCGTCTTGTTTTAAAATGCGGCTCAGGGCTTCCCCAATGATCTCTACATTTCTTTCCACCGCTCTTTTGGTTTTTAAGTCATGTTGATATTTAAAAAATTCTTTGGGATTGTCGTCAAAAAAACTTTCGATTTCTACAATGGCGTTCAGAATATCAAACAGCCAGGTTTTTATATCATTGTCCATAAACCAATTGTCTTTGTTTATTAACGGACTTTTTAAAGTATGGATTTTTTAATGCCTTTTCTTCTAACAGGTCAATAGGGCGTTTAAAAATATCCTGTAGAGAAAATTTAAGGTCAAAATAATTATCTGCGTAATCTTCAAGCTTGATACTGTCGAAATCAACAATAAAATCAATATCACTATTAATATTAAAATTGCCGGTGAGTAAAGAACCAAATGCATACAGGCTTTTCACTTTGTGTGTTTCACAAAGCCTTATAATATCAGCATTATATATTTCAAGCCTGGTCATTGAGTTAATTATTATGAACGAATTTACAAATATTCTTTCATAATGATATATGCTGTTCAGCGTTCCTTAGAAAGTATAACGTTATATATTTTACCCATTTCTGTTATCCATCACTTTTTGCACACCGCTGGAAAATATAGACAATATAATGCTGAAAAGCAGCGCCCACCAGAAGCCATCTATTTTAATACCATCCATAATGCGGGCAGCAATTAAAATAATAAGGGCGTTGATGACAAACAAAAATATGCCCAGTGTAATAATGGTAATGGGCAGGGTAAATAAAATAATGATAGGTTTTACAATGGCATTTAAAAGAGCCAGCACCAGGGCAAATATCAATGCAACCTTAAAATCAGCGATATGCACCCCGGTAAGTATTTTAGATAAACCATAAGCAATGGCTGCGGTAATGAGTAAACGAAGAATAAAGTTCATGATGGAATGATTTAAGTAAAAGAAAAAGAATGTTTAAAACTAACCTATTGCATTGATAAATTATAGCGGAACGCTAAAATCATTTTTAATGCCTGCTGATAAATATCATCCCGTTACCATTATTCTTACGGGCACAAGTTGTACTAGAATATTTAGCAGGCAGAAAAACCAATGAATGCTGCTGAAATATTTACACGCATATTATAAGGCTTGGTTTCTATAGCTGTAGCAATAAACCTATTCATAAAATCCGCCTGCAACCATCCAATCTACGATATCCGTATGTGTAGCTTTGCCAGATGGCAGATGTGCATACCAATGAGCAGCGCAGTTATAATATGCAGCAGATCCGCAGCAGGGATACAAAGCCTGAAATGCAGGTGCGCAAATTTCTTCATGCACAGGGATTCCGTTACCGGCTGCATGATAAAAAACTTCCCGGCAAACCCGATATTATTTTACCAAAATACCGCACGGTAATTTTTGTGAACGGCTGTTTCTGGCATGGGCATGAACATTGTAAATATTATGCAGTACCCAAAACAAGAACAGACTGGTGGCTTAATAAAATAAACACCAACAAAGCCAATGATGCCAAAGCGGTAAAGGCTTTAAAAAAAGAGGGGTGGAAAATTATAACTGTTTGGGAATGTAAATTAAAACCTGCTAAAGTTGAAGTTGCTTTATTATCTCTTCTGAAAAAAATTCAATAAAATATTATTCTCCACAAACCAGCGGTGCGTATTAAAACATACCGTTTTTTATTTTCTGATAAAATAAATTTACAAATACTATAAACGTGACTTAAAGGCAAATATACTTTAAGTCACATAAGGTAGTATTGCTTTATGGATATTAAAACCAATTTTAAACTACCCGGAATATTTTTAATGAATGACCAGCCATTTACTTGTCCGTATTGTGGTACAAGATGCATGGAGATTGCTAACTTTTACCATACCAATGCTAAACTTTTGATAGAGGAATGTTTAAATAAAGATTGTGGTTTTATTTGTGGAGAGGAAGAAGATGCAGATTATCTTAAATTGTGGAAGATAATATAACTGCTTATGAAAGAAGGGCAAAAATTATGGACCCGGGAAGAACTTCTGCTTGCAATAAATCTGTATTGCAAACTTCCTTTTGGCAAACTGGACAAAAATACAAAAGAGGTAAAAAGCTTAGCTAAAATGATTGGAAGGACTTCTAATTCAGTTGCATTAAAACTGGTTAACTTCTCAAGCCTTGACCCATCGTTACAATTAAGAGGAATAAAAGGAATGGGTAATGCCAGTAAACTGGATAAACAAATTTGGGATGAATTTTATGCTAACTGGGATGTTGCATTAATTGCCAGCGAAAAATTATTAGCAAAAGAAAAGCATACAACTATAGAAGAATTAAATAAGATTGATATAAATGATTTACCAAAAGAAGGAAAAGAAAAAGAGCAATTAGTTAAGGTAAGGGTAAATCAGTGTATTTTCCGTAGCATCATTTTAGCTACCTATAATAATTCTTGCTGCATTACAGGGATTAATAATACAGAACTTTTGATAGCAAGTCATATAGTGCCTTGGAGTAAAGATCAAAAAAACAGGTTAAACCCAATGAATGGACTTTGCTTAAATGCACTGCATGATAAAGCATTTGATTGTGGTTTAATAACTATTTCATCAGAAGATTACAGCATTAAAGTTTCATCAAAATTAAAACAGAAAAATGTATCAGAAAATGTCGTGTATAATTTTTTTCGGTTAGAAGGAAAAAAAATTATACTGCCGGATAAATTTTTACCCGCAAAAGATTTTTTGAAAATACATAATGATTTTTTTAAACCATGATTTTTGTGTCCCAGCGGGGTTTTGGCACAATCTTATTTTAAAAATAAATGAAGTAACTGCCAAACCCCGATGCAGGTATAATCCTGGGTTTAAATGCAGTCAAACTCCGATACATAAATACTAAGGCAATATCGTGTGTGGGTAAAGCAATTATTTATTTCTCCTGTTCATTTTCATGATTTATAAAAAAGGCTCCATGCTGGTTGAGTTATCTTCATACACCGGGGTTTGGCAATAAATTATTTCAATTCAAAAGAGAGTTATGCGAAAACCCCGCTGGGACACAAACCTAAGTATTTTACGTGGGTAACTTTACGAGCCTAAATGTAGTAAATCATCTACATTTACAGGGCTCCCACTCTTCTTATTTAAAAAAACACATCATGAAAAAACCTTACCTTAAATCCGTTTGTTTCTTTTTTTGTTTCACTTTATTAATTAACGGTAATAAAATTATTGCTCAATGTGGCGTTCCTCCCGTAAGTGGTTTAGTTACAATTTCTACAGCCAACAATGTAATAAACACTTATTATCCCGGCACGGGTAATCCTTTAGTCGGCAATATTTCATTGAACATAGGAGCTATTGATTCAAGAGGCAATGCTACAGCTATTGCAATAGGAGACCTTGTATTAATAATTCAAATACAGGGCGCTGATATTAATGCCACGAATACTGATGCGTATGGTGATGGTATAGCCGGCGCACCCGCTACCGGCTATCTTAATACAAATCTTAGGGCCGGTTATTATGAATACAATACTGTTGCAGGTATATCTGGCTCAACTGTTACATTCAGTTATTCATTGGCTAATAATTATTATAACAGGGACTTTACTGCTGCAAATTCAATTCAGCGCTACCAGGTAATACGGATACCACGTTATTATAATTTTACAATAGCAGCCGCGGCTTCAATTACATGCCCTTTATGGAATGGTAATACAGGAGGTGTTGCTGCAGTTGATGTTGCCAATACATTTACTTTGAGCGGATCAATTGATGCAAGCAACAAAGGGTTTAGAGGTAGTGGTGGTAAAAACTTAGCCGGCGCTACAGCAGGAAATAGTAATGGTACAGGCACATTAACCAATACAGATTACAGATGGAATTCACCAATAACTAATGCAGCAAATTTAACCGGCGGAGCTAAAGGGGAAGGGATTGCAGGTACTCCCGCTTATTATTTCGATTTTGGAACTACGCTTACTACAACAGGTACCGTAGAAGGATATATTAATGGAAGCATAGGCAGAGGGGCACCGGCTAATGGGGGTGGCGGTGCTACCGATGGAGCACCTGTAGGCGCAAACCAAAATCAATATAATACCGGCGGTGGAGGTGGAGGAAATGGTGGAAGCGGAGGAAATGGAGGTAGTGGATGGGATGGAGGTGCAGGGAATGTAACCATATATCCTTATGGCGGACATGGTGGAAGTTCTTTTTCCCAAAGATCAATACAAAGGTTCAGCTTAGGTGGTGGTGGTGGCGCTGGCTCAGCCAACAACAGTACTGTATCCAATGAATATAATTGCAGCGGTGGTGGTGGTGGTGGCATTGTGCTTGCCCGTGCAAAATTGTATGCAGGTAATGGAAGTGTACTTGCAAACGGATCTAATGCCCCTGGTGTTACAGTTGATGCTTCCCAAACTGATGCAGCAGGTGGCGGCGGAGCAGGGGGTAACATTATAATGGTAACTACACAGGCCGGCCCAACAGGATTAAATAATATCACTGCTTCTGCAGCAGGTGGCGGCGGCGGTTATATGACCACCTATTATGCTCATGGCCCTGGTGGCGGTGGTGGCGGTGGAATTATTATTTCGAACGGATCTTTTCTTTCTACCAATATTTCCGGCGGTGCAAATGGACTAACAAGAACAGGTTCGCCAACAGGAACTATTAATAATGCTTATGGGGCAACACCTGGAATTAATGGAGTGGTAATTACATTAACCGGTCCGCCAACACTTGTCAATTCAAATAATATTGGATCACCATGTGGCGTGCTTCCCGTTACATTAACTAATTTTTCTGCAAGATTGAATAATAATACTATTGAACTGCAATGGAAGATAACCAATGAAATAAATCTGAGCAGATTTGATCTGGAATACAGTGTTGATGGAATTACATTTTCCAAACTCACGTCAGTGAATTACCAGCAGGGTATATCAGCGTATGCTTATACGCACTTAAAGCCATTCTTAAAAAACTTTTACAGGCTTAAAATGATTGATATTGATGGAAGATTTTTTTACAGTAAAATTTTAAGTGTTCAAAAAAATACTTCACAAAATAAAGCGGTATTAATTTATCCAAATCCTGCATATAGTGATTTGACACTACAATTAATTATTAATCAAAATGAAAAAGTTGTGGTTGACATTATTGATAACTCAGGAAGGGTAGTAATCAATAAAATATTTACACTGCCATTAGGTCAGAATTATTTATCTATAGAGGGAATTGATAAACTGCCGCCATCTGTTTATATTGTAATAGTAAAATCACAGTCGGTTAATGCGGTTGAAAAATTAATTGTCGGTAAAAAATAAAATGTCTTTTCTAAATGGGGCAACCGGGTTATCAGCCCGGTTTTTCCATTTGCGCCATACAGGCCATTGTTCTTTAAGGTTAAAGTCATCAACAGGCCATCTAATGTGAACTATTAACCTGAGTTCGGTTTTATTTTGCGTTCCAGCAGAGTTTTCGCACAATCTTATTTTAAAAAAATGAAGTAGCTGCCAAACCACGATGCAGGTAAAATCCTGGGTTTAAATGCAGTCAAACTCCGATACATAAATACTACGGCAATATCGTGTGTGGGTAAAGCAATTATTTATTTCTCCTGTTCATTTTCATGATTTATAAAAAAAGGCTCCATGCTGGTTGAGTTATCGTCAGACATTGGGGTTTCGCAATAAATTATTTCAATTCAAAAGAGAGTTAGGCGAAAACCCCCGCTGGGACACAAAAAATAATTACCCCTGTTATGCAACTATTATTGAATAGAATGTATCTGTAACATTATTATGAGAAAAATAATCCCCCTGCTGATAGTATTTAATTTAGTTAGCGGTTTTTGTTTTGCGCAGGTTTATATTGAACCTGTAGTTGGCTACCAGTTTGATTTGAATAACAGCAAAAATAAATTTAAACAAATCAACACCGGCCTGCAACTCAGTTTAAAAACTACCAAAGTGTATGAAGTAATTTTTCTATTGCAAAAAGGCTGGTCTGTTGCTTCGGTTTCCAATGATTCTTCGTTTAGCCTTAATCCGTCTTTACCACTGTATGCCAATGCAGAAAAGACAATCAGGCCATCTTCCTTCTCTTTCTCTGTAGGCCACCGCTTTGTGATAGCAGGAAAAAAATCGAATGATATTTTCTCCATTTTACTCAATACAGGAATAACCTATCAGAAAATTTCAGTGGGCTATAACTATGATAAAAATAATTATACCATATTAAACCCAGACCAGACACAGAAAAGATGGGCAGCTTTTATAAGTGCAGGTATGGAGTATATGCGGCTGCTTAAAACCGGGCGGCTTTTTGGGCAAATAAATTTTTCTTCCCCACCTACAGGAAAAAAAATTAATTATCCTTCTTCTTTTAAATTTATGGCACCCTTATCAATTAACGCAGGGTATTCAATACTGCTAAAAAAAAATAAACATGCAAAGAAAAAGTAACATAAAAAAATGGGTTATTTTACCGGCAATAGTTTTTTCATTATTGGGTTGTTATAAAAATTACACCAAAAATTATAATGATGCAGAAACGCCAGGGTTATCCATTTTTTCAAACAAGGGCAATAATATTTTATCCTGTTTTATTGATGGAAAGCCCTGGCGTACTATTGACAGGATTAAATTTGAAGTAAGGTCAACGGTAAGATATGAAGTGGATGTAAGAAAAGAAAGAACCGGCAGTTTGCTGGATACTTTAGTAATTAACTGGATAGGATATTATATTGGAAATGACAGTACACCCGGAAATTTAAGGCTCCTGATTGCCGTACCTAAAAATTTTAATTATAGAAATTTTTCTGCGTTGCAAGGGCAGCGTTTACTTATTGACACTACAAATAATGGATTTTTCTCCACCAGTATTACCGGGTTAAATACTGGTAATAACAAGGGCAATGGAAGTATTTATTTTCATACGGCTCTTCTTGATTCTATTGGTCCTGATAAATACATTGGTAATATGTCAGGATTAATAGAAGCGAATTTCCCTTCATTCAAAATAACAAAAGGCAGGTTTGATGAATCGCTTGATGGAGGAAATATTGCTTTGTAAATTGCCATGTGTCCCAGCGGGGTTTTCGCACAATCCTATTTTAAAAATAAATGAATTAGCTGCCAAATCCCGATGCAGGTACAATCCTGGGTTTAAATGCAGTCAAACTCCGATAAATAAATACTACGGCAATATCGTGTGTGGGTAAAGCAATTATTTATTTCTCCTGTTCATTTTCATGATTTATAAAAAAAGGCTCCATGCTGGTTGAGTTATCGTCATACACCGGGGTTTTGCAATAAATTATTTCAATTCAAAAGAGAGTTAGGTGAAAACCCCGCTGGGATACAAACCCACAGAGATTGATACAAGTGCTGAAGCTTTATAAAAACTTATCTTTAGTACAAGAATGTAAGCAGTATGAAACTTTTAAAAACTATTCTTTTTTTATTGACAGTAGTTACGGCTTTTATGTCTTGCCAGCGGGAATTATATTTTGATGGCGTTTCAACGGGTATGTTAAAAAAAGATGCAGCAGGTAATTGCCTGCCCATTACTACTTTTGGAAGTTTTAATATTGACTCTGCATTTACCAACAGAAATTTTATTGAAGTACAGGCAGAGGTTTTTCGACGGGGTACTTATGATATAATATCCGACACAGTAAACGGTTATTTTTTTCATCAAACCGGAACTGTTGAAACCGGCACCAGCATAATACATTTGAATGCAACTGGAAAACCGGTTGCATCAAATAACAATAATTTTATAATTAAATACGGCACAAGCACCTGTAATTTCAGTATAAAAGTTTACGGCCCACAGCCTGCTGTATATACCTTAGCCGGGGCGCCTGATGTATGCACTGCAGTATTTGCAGATGGGAATTATATAATAGGAAAGGCACTTACCGGATCTAATATTTTAAGAGTGAAAGTTATTGTTACCACTCCCGGTAATTATACTTTAACTGCTGCCACAGCCAATGGTTTTTCATTTTCGGGCATCGGTGTTTTTACAACAACCGGTTTGCAGGATGTAATATTAAAAGGAACAGGCATGCCTGTAAAAGCAGGGGTTTCAAATGTTACAGTAAGCAATATTACCAGCACCTGCAATTTTGGTTTAATGGTATTGTCTGACACAGCTGGCAAAGCCGTATTTAGTTTTGATGGCTCACCCAATAACTGTATCAACTTTACGGTTAATGGTAACTATTATGCAGGAATTGTTGCCACTACAAATAATACTGTTACCATGAGTGTTAATGTAACCAAGCCTGGTACTTACAACATCATAACCAATACTGCCAATGGAATTACTTTCAGCAATGCAGGGTCATTTATTAATAACGGGCAGCATACGGTAACACTATCGGCTACGGGTATTCCTGTTCAGTCTGAGTCAACTGCTTTTATACCTAACACAGGAACCATTAGTTGTAATTTTTTGTTGGCTGTACAACCCTTGCCGGCACCTGCTGTATTTACTTTAAACGGTGCACCCAATGTATGTACACAGGTAGCGGTTAATGGTTTCTATATAGTTGCAAAACCATTGGATGCAGCCAACACCGCAGTAGTACAGGTAAATGTCAGCTCCCCCGGTTCCTACACGCTTTCCACCAATACTGTAAATGGTATTAGCTTTTTTGCTGCCGGGGTTTTTACAACAGCAGGTTTGCAAAACGTACTATTAAGGGGCAAAGGAACACCGCTTACAACAGGAACAATTGTACTAACACCTGGCATTGGCACTTCTTCCTGCAACTTTAGTGTTACTGTAATTTAAGTAATTATTTACTATTATTGAGACTGGGTGAATGACATTAATAACCAATTATAACACACCTGGAAAATATCATTTAGAAACTCTTTGTTATAATCCATTTTCTTTTATTGTGTTCCAGCAGGGTTTTCGCACAATCCTATTTTAAAAATAAATGAAGTAGCTGCCAAACCCCGATGCAGGTACAATCCTGGGATTAAATGCAGTGAAACTTCGATACATAAATACTACGGCAATATCGTGTGGGTAAAGCAATTATTTATTTCTCCTGTTCATTTTCATGATTTATAAAAAAGGCTCCATGCTGGTTGAGTTATTGTCATACACCGGGTTTTGCAATAAATTATTTCAATTCAAA
>JANLQE010000075.1:0-3333 GCA_031367625.1 Bacteroidota bacterium | reverse complement strand
TAAACCTCTTAAACCTCTTAAACCTCTTAAACCTCTTAAACCTCTTAAACCTCTTAAACCTCTTAAACCTCTTAAACCTCTTAAACCTCTTAAACCTCTTAAACCTCTTAAACCTCTTAAACCTCTTAAACCTTTTCTATCTTTACAGCTATGACCAGGGAAGAAAAATTTATGCAGGAAGCTATTGCGTTATCACAAAATGGTATTGAAAATAATGAAGGTGGCCCCTTTGGTTGCATAGTGGTAAAAGATGATATCATTATAGGGCGTGGCAATAATAAAGTAACTTCTACCAACGATCCTACTGCCCATGCAGAAGTAGTTGCCATACGGGATGCCTGCAAAACGCTGGGCACTTTTCAATTAGATGATTGCGAAATTTTTACAAGCTGCGAGCCTTGCCCTATGTGCCTTGGCGCTATTTACTGGGCCCGGCCAAAAATAATTTACTTTGCCAACAACCGCCAGGATGCCGCCGCTATTGGGTTTGATGACTCGATGATATACGATGAAATGGCTGCTGAAATTTGTGACCGCAAGATTCCCATTATTTCTATAAGCAGGGAAGAAGCCCTGAAAGTATTTAATGACTGGCAAAAAATGGGAAATAAAACACTTTATTGAGGCTGATTTTTCACGGCAATTATTTCTGCAGCAATACTTATGGCAATCTCTTCAGGTGTTTCACTTTTAATTGCTATGCCTGCCGGCGAATGTATTTTATTTAATAAAGCATCATTTATATTTTCAGCTTTATATTCTTCAAACATTTTTTTTGCCTTCTTTTTACTCCCCAGCAAGCCTATATATTTAAACGTTTTTTTAAGTAAAGCTTTTACAGCCAGGTCATCTGTGCGGTAGCCTAATGTCATAATTACCACATAGACATTATTGCCGCTTTCAATTATTTTTTCGAGCCCCGAATAAGAGGGTACAATTATTTTTTCATGGGCATAATTATTTTGATCAATTGTGTTTAAGCCCTGCCTTTCATCATATACTTTTATGTAAAAACCCATACCCAGCATAAGTTTGCTAAGTGCCAAAGCACAGTGGCCGCCGCCAATAATGTGTAATACATTTTTGTATCCGGTTTTTTCAATTAGTAAAAAATCGGTTTCATTCTTTTGCTCAAAATAAAAATTCTGTTCCGGGATTTCATTTAAAAAAAGGAAACCGGAATTGCTAAGCCGAAGCAGGCCGTTTTTATTTAATTGCAAACTATTTAATAACGCTTTGATATATTCTAAATCCGAAACCTGCAGCTTGTATAAAAAAATAGTTTGCTCTCCGGAACATATCATACCGCTTTTATTTTTGCCTGCTTCTTTATCATGCATTTGCCTGTAAATGCCTGTTGTGGCTGCATTTTCATGCAACATGGCTTTGGCCATTTCTACAAACTTATGCTCCATTATACCGCCGCCGATAGAACCACAAAAACTATTATCTGCTGCCACAGCCATTTTAAAACCCTGCCTGCCGGGAGAACTTCCTTTGCTATGCACTACATACAGTAAAATTACATTTACCGAAGTGTTGAGTTTGTCATGTATGAATTGCCATGGGTCCATTTTGCAGAAAGGTTTTATAAAATAACAAAGCTGCGATACTTTGCTGAACAGAAAAATAATGTACAAGGGTGTTCCGATAGTTATCGGGACAACGATGATGCCTATTGGTATATCGCCTGGTACAAAAAATTACTCTTTCCTGTTTGCTAATATTTTTTTAAATGACCGGCTGCGAATTTCTTCCAGCGTTAATCCCGTAACCAATACTTCTTCTTCTGTGATGGCACCACTGTTTAATGCACGCAAAAAATAATTGAGCAAGCCCTGCCCGGTAGCAGCATCGTCAAACACACCGCCAATGAGCGTTGCCCTGGCAGCCTTATCCACAAAGGTTTTCAGGCGTTCTACGGCATCATCGTAACTTTCTAAAAAGAAGGCAAACACGGCAGTATAACGCATCGGAAATTGTGCCGGGTTTAAATCCCATCCCTGGTAAAAACCATTCCTCAAAGAATGGCGGATATGATCGTAGCCCTTTTTCCAGGCACGGTGCACCGTATCTTTATTTTCTTTTAATTGTGCTTCGGTCATGTTATTGCCACGGTGTGGGCCAATGGGCATGGTGTTGGTAGCGCCATCGCTTAACCAGATGCCGGTGTGCGCCAATGCGACCTTGGTCATGTGATGTGCAAAGTCGCAAACGGGGTGATCCATCTCCTGGTACTTTGCCGTGATGCTGCAGGAAGCGGTGTAATCGTAAGTGCCAAAGTGTGTGGCAATGCAGCGGCCTTTGCTGGCTTTTATAAAACGAAACAATGGATTTGTGCCATCATCATCCATGATGGACTGCGTAGTTTCTACCATCATTTCCATTTTTAAAATACCCTTTGGCAATTTTAATTCATCCTCCATTATTTCAAAGAAATCAACGAGTGTGCTTACCTGTTCGGGTATCGTAACTTTGGGAAGCATCACAATAAAATTATCCGGTAAGCTTCCACCAGTCTGCTTTACAAGCGTTGTTACAAATAAGTCCAGGGTGCGTAAACCCCGTTCTTTCATTTCTTCTGTAAATGGTTTTATGCGGATGCCGATAAACGGTGGCAATGATTTTTCTTTCATTCCTTTGGCCACTTCCAGGGCGGCATCTTTAGCAGTTTGGTCTTCTTCTTCATTGCTCCGGTTACCATAACCATCTTCAAAATCTATCCGGAAATCTTCAATGGCCTCTTTGTTTAATTTGGTGATCACTTTATGGTAAACTTCATACGACAACCGGGCAGGATGTTTTTTTCTTTCGCTAACAGAAAGCGATTCGTAATGTAAGAGTATATCTTTTGGCGATACAGCATCATCAAGTTGGCTGATACCATCAAGGCCGAATATTTTACCAAAGCTTATAAAGTCTGGCGCATAAAGATTGAAAGTCTCCAGAGCACGTTCGCCAAGAGTAGCCGCAGCATTGTGTTTAAACAGATTAGCACCGCCATAAACGGTATGCACCGCCTGCCTTTCGGGCCTGTCCCCGGGATAAGCTTTTTGAAAATCGGTATTGGCTTTTTTCAGTTTATCAAAAAGTTGTTTTCTTTTTTTTGAAGGGATTGATTGTTTCATTAATTATTTTTTAGAATTTGGTTTCACGCAAAGACCGCAAAGGAGCAAAGGAAAAATAAAGGTTGTATTCCTTTGCGTTCTTTTATTTCTTTGTCTCTTTGCGTGAAACTTTTTAGCTTCCTCTGTAGGTTGAATACCCAAAAGGATTTATCAGCAACGGTACATGGTAATGGCTGCCATCAAAGATGGTGAATTGTATTTCCAC
>JANLQE010000061.1:0-2989 GCA_031367625.1 Bacteroidota bacterium | reverse complement strand
TTTGCTTGCATTTCCATACACCGAGGATGAGGAAGCATATAGCAAATGTTTTACTGGGAAATTTCTGCAGGCTTCCAAAATATTATAGAAACCAATTACGTTTGAATTAATATATTCTTTTGGATTAGTGATAGAATATCGCACCCCTGCCTGCGCTGCAAGATTAATTACTATGTCAAATTGTTGCTTTGCGAACAGGGCATTCAAATTTCCAGCATCCTGCAAATCCAACTCAATAAACTGGATGTTATTTATTCCCTGTAGCAGCTTATTGTATAAAATGTTTTCTTTTTTTATACCTTGTTCAGCCAACCTGGCATATTTTAAATTGGCATCATAATAGGAATTAATATTGTCTAGCCCTACTACCTCACATCCCTCTTTTGCTAATCGAATTGCAAGGTGCATTCCAATAAAACCTGCTGTGCCCGTTATCAATACCTTCATAAAATTAAAACGACGTTTTTAATCAATTATAGTTCTAAACACTAAGCTTTGATCTTTCTTTTAAAAATCCGTTTCCACCAGCTCCTTTCCTGGGTATTAACAGTATAACCGTATCCATAACCATGGCCGTATCCATAGCCATATCCCAATATTTTTTTTGTGCTTACCCCATTAAATATCAAATTTAAATTAGGCAAAATATTCTTTTGCTGAACATCGCTTATCAAATCAAGCAGGCTACTATCAGTATAATTATGTCTTACAATATACAGGGTTGTATGGGCAACACCCGCCAATATCTTCGCATCAGTTACAGCTCCGACTGGCGGCGAGTCAATAATAATGTAATCGAAATGTTGTTTTAAATAATCCATAAGTTCTGTAAGCCTGGGGCTACTGATCAACTCGGCAGGATTAGGTGGTATAGCACCTGAGGGGATAATGTTAAAATTAGCAATGTTTGGATGTGCTTTAATAATTTCTTTTTCAGTAGCCATGTTAATCAGATAATTACTCAATCCGGGGTCACGAACGATACCCAACTCTTTACTGATTTTTGGCTTGCGTAAATCAAACTCCATTAATACTACCCTGGCACCCGTTAAACATAAACTTACAGCTGAATTAATCGCTACAAAACTTTTTCCCTCACCAGTTATAGAAGAAGTAATTAAAATTATTTTACATTTTTCTTTTGTTACTGCTGTAATATAATTCAAATTTGTTCTTAGTTCCCTAAACTGTTCCCCAATAAGGCTTCTGCTGCTTTGTCCTACTACAATTGGGCTGCCGGTTTCACTTGGTTGAAAAGACAATTCCGCAATAATTGGGGCAGATAACCTGCTTTCTATTTGAGACCTGAATAGTAGCCGATTATTAAAAAACTCTTTAAAGTAGATAAATACGATGGCTAAGACTAATACCGAAAAAATTCCAAATGCGTAAATTTTCACAGCTACAGGTGCCACCATGCCTGCAAATTCAGGTTTTTCAATTACCCGGTAATTGGGTAAGATAGCTGCGGCCGAGATGGCCGATTCTTCTCTTTTTTGCAAAAGAAAAGTATAGATTGCATTTTTAATACCTTGTTGACGGCTGATATCCAGTAACAGTCTTTCTTTTTGAGGTATTTTTCCTAAGGTAGCAGTTACCCTGTTGTTATCAGTTTGCAGGCGTTGACGGCTTGCCTGCATATTCAATTTTAAATTATCGATACTGGTCAAAATACTGGGCTTTAATCGTGCAATCGCTTCTTCATACACCCCGATCTGCGGATTTTTACTACCCGACGTTTGTTTTGTTTTTTCCAAATCAAATTCTGCCTGGTATAATTGATTAAGCAAACTGGTTAACACCGGGTCAGTAGTGCCAAGGGTTGCCGGTATTGGGCTATTGGTATTGTTTCGTCGCGTTACATATTGTTCTATTTGGTTTAAAACATCCAACTGAATATCCAATTCCCCTATTTTTGTATCTGCTTCTTTTAACTTGTCTAAAAAAAGATTGCCTTCGGCACTAAGATTAACGATACCCTGGTCTGTTTTAAAGGTTTGTAGTTTTTTCTCCTCCCCACTTAGTTCCTCTGCAACCAAACGTAATCTTGTATCTAAAAAGTTCAGTGTGTTGTCCGACATCCTTCTTTTATAATCAACTGAAGTAGTGCCATATAAATCAATCAGGTTATTTAGTATTTTTATCCCACGGTCGGATAATGCATCATTATAAGTCAATTCCAAAATAGAAGATTGTTTGGAAATTGGTTGAATTGTAAGGGCACTTTGTACTCTACTTACCGCAGCCGCAATCGGTTGAATAGTAACAAACCTTCTATCTATATCAACAGAGGGGCGATATACCTGATTAATATGCCAGCGTATATTGCCAAAATCACTCTCCACCATCGTATCAACCGGGTACATCTTACCATTAAAACGGATGGAATTATTGATGATCTCCGCTTCCCCACTAACAGTTGAAGTCATGGAATCAGGATGTTGTAATTCGAGGGTAAAAGGCATATTTTTAAAAACCTCGCCGGTTATAATATAGCCTTTCTGGCTGTAGAGAATATTTAATTGTAATTTATTTACCAGGATGCCCAGCAAGTCCCTTGACCTTAATATTTCCATCTCCCGTTCGGTTTCAGCAGAAATATCCCGATAATCCAATTGCATAAGATCCAACAAATTGGTATTTTTCTGTTGTGTATCATCATTCACAATTAGCCTGGCCTTGGTTGCATAAGTGGGAGTGGTATATCGCAGGTAAATATAAGAAAGCGCTATTCCAATTACTAGCGCCAAAATTATGAACAGGGTGTACGGTAAAAGCCGGAAGAACAAACGTTTTATTTGCTTCTTTTGTTTCTGGGATTCGTCCTGATCATTAAAATCCGGGATATTATTGGTCATTATACAAATATAAATTTATTATTTACTAAGAAGCAAGATGGTATATAGTGCTGTAACCCCTATTGCTATTATTGAAAGGTATTGAGGAACACCAGTACGTGTGATAAATTTTGCTTTTACGGGCTCTACAT
>JANLQE010000047.1:0-13824 GCA_031367625.1 Bacteroidota bacterium | reverse complement strand
TGTAGAAGCTAAAGCCTTGGACTAAAGTCCATAGCTTGAACTAACGCATTGAGACCAGTCAAGAACAAAGGATATACAGCCCCTTTGTTCGGCAGCAATGTTGGGCATTTGTGCAGGGTGCATTTACAGGTTGAAGTGTAGTATTAATTTTTTGCTTCATTTTATTTACTTACGCTATCAGCACGCTTGTTTGGTAGCTGTTTTAGGCAAAAGGAAGCCCAGGGATAATAAGAGATATACCTTAACATACATTTATCTATATACTATATTGCTTTTGCCGTACGTTATAATCTAATATAGGAGTGATTAAAATGCTCTTAATTATGAAAAATAATTTTACTACTCAGGAAATATTACTGATGACCAATACCAGGTTTTCGGCGAGGGAGTACAGCATAAAAGAGGAGGAAAACGGACCGCAACGTTCGGCTAAAGATAAACTGGCCGAAGCCTGCTGGAACGGATTAATTACAGAAATGCTGCCCGAAATATGCATTACAAAAAATAAAAAATCGCTTACCCTTTGGGAACTTGGCGAGGCACAACATTTATTTTACCTGCATTTGGGCGAAGTGGATACAGTACCGGATGCAGCATTTACCCTGAACCCCTACCGGTTTACGGAGAGAAGTGTAATGAATTAAGGTTTAAGGGGTTTAAAAAGTTTAAAAGGTTCCAGGGTTTCTTCACAAAATAAAGTATCTTCTTTTGCCAGGCTATAACCTTAAACGGGTTAAACTTATTAAACCTTTTAAACCGATTAGTACACCACCAGTTCATAAAAATTTTCGGGCTGCAGGTATTTATTTGCAAGTGCCATCAACTCATCGGCAGAGGTATTTCGTATGGCATCAATGCTTTCGTAAAAAAAATTTTCTTCTAAATTATTAAGGATAATATTTTTCCATTTTGCCATTATCTGAAAGGGGCCATCAAGGTCGCCAAGAATGCCGCCCATCATGTAATTGCGAACGAGCAGTAACTCTTCTTCATCAATTTTTTCTTCTCTTAATGCCTTCATTTCTTTATACACTTCTTCAATAGTTGCCTGGCAAACATCTTTGCCGGCTTCGGTACTTACTAACCAAGCACTTTGCTGCAGATGGTTTTGTAAATAACTGTATATGCCATAAGTATATCCTTTTTCTTCCCTGATATTGCTCATGAGCCGGCTGCCAAAGAAACCGCCGAATACATTATTGAGTACCATTATTTTTTTAAAATCGGGGTGATGCCTGTTTGGGAAATGGGTAGCAATGCGGATGGCTCCCTGCACCGCTTTGGCATCATTTTGTACCGTGTATTTTTTTTGTACTGCAGGTGTGGCAAGTATTTCATTTACTTTAAAAGATGGTTTTGTTAATTCAAGTTTTCCAAAATTTTCATTTAACTGCTGCTGTAGATTTGCCGGAAGAAGCCCCGATACAAAAATGGCACATTGCCCGGTTAAATAATATTGCTTATAAAATTCTTTAAGCTGTGTGGTATTCAATGCATCCACATCCTGCATTTGTGTGTAAGTACCGTAAGGATGATTTTCGCCGTATAGGTAAGCATCTATCAGCCGGCCGGCAACAAACTCTGCTTTTTGTAAGTTTACGGTAAGCCGCTGCTTTACATTTTGTTTATAAATATTCAACTCCTCTTCGGGAAAGCTGGCGTTGGTGAGCATATCATTCATTACCGGCAGCAGTTTATCCAGATGCTTTGTAAGGGTATGCAGCGATACCACGGCTGTTTCGTTATAGCAGGCACGGGTGCTGTAAGCGCCATAATATTCAAAGTCTTCATTAAGTTGAAAAGCAGTGCGGTTTGTGGTGCCGTTTTTAAGCATATAATTGGTGGCTGCTGCTACGCCTTTATTTTGCTCGTACCAGTTGCCTGCATACAAAACAAGTTCTACCTGTATTACTTCCTGTGCGCCTGCATTGATGGTATAAACGGGTACGCCGTTATCTAAAGTAAAATGTTGATATGGTTTTAGGTTCAGCTTAAAATTTACGGCATCTACAATGGATGGGGCTGTTTTTCTGTTGAGCATGTTTAAATTAAGTATTGTTTTATAGCCTCTATATTACTAATAAGGCGGGACTGATGTGTGATGACGGGGATGAGAATATTTTCACCATCATGCTTATAAATGATCCTGTAAGATCTATAAAGTACCTGTCTTATTCCAGGATGCTTTTGCCCAAAAAGCGGGCGGCCTTTTTCGGGAAATGTTTTTAACGTTTTTATACGTTCTTTCAGCGTGTGAACCAACCGCCTTGCGCTTATTACTGAATCATTGGAAATATAAACGAAGATATGCTGAAGGTCGGCAAGGGCCGGACTGGTATAGCTAAGTTTTACCATTTAGAAATCTCTTTGTCCACTTCCTCTTCTGATAATACTTCGCCACGCCCTGCCGCATCCAGGCTGTTTTCAATCTTCTCCAACAGGATTATTTCTTCTAATATTTCATCAATATTATTGAATTTTTCTTCCGGCATTAATTTGATTGACTCAATTAATTTTTCTTTTGTGAGCATAAATGCTGTTTTACCAAATTTACAATTTAATTTTTACTCAGATAATACATCGTACTGCAGTTATTCTCATCAAAAATAATACGGCTTTGTGCCAGTATGGCTTCTGCCGTTACGGCCTGGTATTTTGCCAGTTCTTTATTTATCAGATCGGCATCGCCCAGCAACTCGTACATGGCAATACTGGCAGCCCGGTTCATCACCGTCATATCTTCAAAAGCCATGGCACTTTCTGTTTTGTTTTTTACTTTTTCCAGTTCGGCTGTTGTTATACCTGTTTGCTGTAGTTTTTGTAACTCTTCATTTACTGCAGCATCGGCCAGTTTTATATCTATACCTTTTACCAGCTTTCCTTCTATAACCATAATGCCTGCATCGGTGCTGCCCATGTGGTAACATTCTATATTGCTGAACAACTGTTTTTCTTTTACCAGGCTTTGATACAACCTGGAGGAACCGCCGCCGCTTAAAATATCTGAAATTAAATCTGCTGTGTAATAACGGTCATCTGTACGTGCATAAATATGCCAGCATTTGTACAAAGCATCTAAGGGTACTTCTGCAGTAACCTCAATAAACCGCGGGGTTGTTTGCTTTGGCTCCTGCGGTAAGTTGCGGTCATATTTTTCGCCGGAAGGGATTGAGCCGAACCATTTTTCTGCCAGTTCTTTTGCCTTTGCTGTTTCTATATTACCTGCCACCACCAATACGGCATTAGCTGGTGTGTAATGCTTATAAAAAAATGCTTTTACGTCTTCGAGTGTTGCATCTTCTACGTGTTTTAATTCTTTACCAATCGTCATCCATTTATAGGGATGCGTAGTGTAAACCAATTCCCGCATTTTGTGCCACACATCTCCGTAAGGCTTATTTATATAGTGCTCTTTAAATTCTTCACATACCACTTTGCGCTGTACCTCCAGGCTTTTTTTGCTAAAGGCAAGGCTTAGCATACGGTCACTCTCCAGCCAAAAAGCAGTCTCTGCATTTTCTGCAGGTAACTGGCAATAATAATTTGTAAGATCGTTACTGGTGTATGCATTGTTTTCGCCACCGGCTACCTGCAGCGGCTCATCATATACGGGAACATTTACACTGCCGCCAAACATCAGGTGTTCAAATAAATGAGCAAAACCTGTCTTGTGTGGATCTTCGTCTCTTGCGCCTACATCGTACAATACATTTACCACAGCCATGGGGGTGCTTTTATCTTCGTGTACCAATACCCGTAAGCCATTAGAAAGAGTGAATTTTTCAAACTGAATCATGCGCAAATTTAAGAGAAGGAAGATTGAGAAAATAATTTGTTTAAAAAAGAAGTAAACAGGGAAGTGCAAAATATATTGAATTAACAACCTGCTAACGAGAAGGAGTACTCTAAAAAAAGGGGGACCAAATAAAAATAAGGTCCCGTTTTAAATCCAATATCCTATGAAAAACCGTAACATATAAATCATTTACTATGCCAATAAAATTGAAGTGCAGATAAGGAATGAATGTGTAACAAATTCTACAAATTTTTAAAACCAAGCGGTAAAAAATGCCCACAACATTATTACTCTGTATCCACAAGTTATTCAGCAAAAACAGCAATGAAAATAACTGGCAGGTTTTATGTAACAATTACATTATATAAACTAAAGCTTTATGAATAATATCATTCATTTAAAATGCGGTAAAGAAGAGATTGCAGCATTGGTTAGCCATATCCCCCACAGGAGCCATAGCATGTATAAAGTAATATTTGAAGGGGGATATGAGAATATTTTTTTTACAGATGTAGAAACAGGCAGGTGGTTAGAAGAGGATATGGGTTTTACCACTTTGGCAAAAGAGGTTGGGCAGCAAATAAAAAAACTTTCTCCAGTTCTTTTTCATGTACCAAAAATACTTACCTGGCACAAACAGTATGCTGATGAAAAATTAGTGGTGTTTGGCTTTTATAAATTTATCAAGGGATCGCATAAAATGTATGAAATATATAACAGCAGTAAAAAGTATATGTACACGCTGGCAGATATGAATAACGAAGACTGGCAAATAATGGGTACATCAACAGAAATGATTCATAAATCTGACCTGATATTTATACAACGAATTGTAAAAATTCTTCCGTTTTATTATACCAATGTTTAACCGGTAAATACAGCTATCATAAAAAATTGCCTGAAATTTCAGGCAATTTTTATTGTACCAGCAAGAGATTACCCGAATATTAACTGCTCATCTCTTTCTTCCATAGGAATTTTTTTAATAAATTCATCGTAGTTATCATCCTCATGATTACTGTAAACGCCGTAAGCATCAATGCTGTAACCAACCATGCCGTCACTGGCTTCAATAAGGTATAATATGGCGTTGTCTGAAGGGTCAGAATCTCCCTCAAAACGATAAGTACGTATAATTTTTAAATCAGCAGGCTGATAGATTTTTCCGCTGGTGGAGCCAAAACCGCTTTCAGACATTCTGAATTCATTGTCTTGTTTTCTCAACCTTAATTTTTCTAAAACAGTGCTTAAGGTGGTCATATCATTATGATGTGCTACTGACATAAAATTTATTTTTTAAAATGAAACTATACCCTGACAGCGAGCCAAATTTATACCATCTTTTATGGCATAGTTTTATTACGTTAACATTAGCATAACCAAAATAAAAATTTATGTCAATTAATTTATTAGCCACGGTGCAGGAAAAAATGGGCTTATCAGCAGTAAAAAAAATTAACCCAAATACACAAAGTGTAACAACGGATAATAAAGAAGATGGAGAAGATGCTTTATCACAGGCATGCTTAACTTCTGCACTCGTGGGTATTTATAATTTATCCCGGTCAGAGGAAGGCCTGAAAGCAATTGGCGGGGAAAGTATTTCCTCAAACTGGGCAGCCATCATTTTTGGAGATAATAAAAATGAAGTGATAAAAAATATTGTTGCCTATTCATCCTCTGATGAAGGGACGGTTACGGATAAGGTAAATACAATTGCCGCAGAAGCCATAAAGCTTGTACGGGAAAACATACCTGCTGATAACCGGGAGAAGGAAATACACAATTTAATTATGGCCCAAAGAGGTTTTATTTTGCCTTACCTGCCTGCCTCATTAGGATTGGGTAAACTTTTAGATGATAATACTTTAGATGATGCTACCAATAAAATGAAAGGGCCGCTTTCTTCTTTAATGCATAAAATAGAAAAAGGCTTCTCTGGCAGCGAAACTGCAGAAGAAGCCAATAGAAAATGAGGCCATTATTAATTGCCTGATTCTTCGTAGCTTTTTATTTTATTATACAATGTTTTGCGGTCTATTTTTAAAATTTCGGCGGCCTTTGTTTTATTAAAATTTACTTCTTTCAGCACATTCATAATGGCTTCGTATTCTGCTTTGGAAGCGGCATCTTTTAAATCATATTCTTTTTTAAAGCCTGCCTCTTCGTAGTTTTTTGTAACAGTTATGGCGGCAGATGATAGTGGGGATGAAGTAGAATTGGTAATCTCCCACGGAAGTGTTTTAGCAGATACTTTACCATCCTGGGTAAGCAACACAGCCCTGCGCACCACATTTCTAAACTCTCTTAAATTTCCGGGCCAGGAGTAGTTGACAAACATCTGCATAACCTCATCATCAAAATCACTGATATCTCTGCCCAGTTCTGACTTTGCTTTTTCTAAAAAGAATTCGGCAAATAAAGGGATGTCTTTTTTTCTTTCTCTAAGCGGCGGAAGGTTAATAGAAAACTCATTGAAGCGGTGATAAAGATCTTCCCTGAATTTTCCCTTACGGTATGCATCCTGCAGGTTTTCGTTAGAGGCAACAATTATTCTTACATCTACCGGTGTTTCTTTATTACCACCCACTCTTTTAAATTTTCTTTCCTGTATAACCCTTAAAAGAGAAGCCTGTATTTCGATGGTAAGATTGGCTACCTCATCTAAAAAAAGAGTGCCGCCATTGGCCAGTTCAAAATGCCCTTCTTTATCGGTAAGTGCACCTGTAAAAGCCCCTTTTACGTGGCCAAACAGTTCGCTGCCCGATAACTCTTTGCTAAGTGTGCCGCAATCCATAGCAACAAAAGGCATGCTGCTCCTGTTGCTCATACTGTGTATGGTTTTTGCAATTACTTCTTTACCGGTACCACTTTCTCCATACAAAATTATGCTGTAGTTAGTAGGGGCTACAATTTCTATCTGTTTATATAGATCTTTAGTAGCTCCTGCTTCGCCCACTAAAAATTCGCCATTTACCACTCTTTCTTTTTCAATTATTTTTTGAAGGCTTCCTTTGGCAGCAGAAAACACAGCAGTAGTTTTTTCTGAAGTATGTGGATGGTTTAATGCATTGTTTAATACATTTAATACCTCATCAGGAATAAGCGGTTTGGTAATATAATCATACGCCCCAAGTTTTATTACATCTACGGCTATTTTAATATCGGAGTAGCCGGTAATTATTAAAACAATGGTGCCCGGAGATTCTGCTTTAATTTCTACAAGTACATCTTTACCATCTTTATCGCCCAGGCGAAAATCGCACAATACAATATCAAAATTACCTTCTCTGAATTTTAAAAGCCCCTTATTGCCAGAGTGAGCTACTTCTACTTCGTAACCATTACGGGTTAAAAACCTACTTAGCAGGGTACACATATCCAGATCATCATCAATAATAAGTACCCTTTTTTTCATATAAATTGTCTGTTTGAATGACAAAGATAAATTACTTTAAACAGTTTTTTCATTTAGTGTTACTTCAGGTACAGGTATCTCTTCCATTTTTATCCATACAGAATAATCATTTGGATAAATTTTTCTGTTATAATGGGCAACAAATACTTTTGTAAACACCGCCCCAAGATATAAGATAGCAGAACTGTAATACACCCATATCATCACAATCATTACCGACCCTGCTGCCCCATAAATATTGGCCAGCTTACTTTTGCCAAGATAAAAACCAATTCCATATTTACCAAGCATAAACAGCAATGAAGTAATAAGAGCCCCAAACATTACATCTTTCCATTTTATTTTAGCATCAGGCAGTACTTTAAATATAGTGCCAAACAACAGCGTGGTGATAAACAAAGAAATTAAATTATCTATTACCGTAAGCACTGTTGGCCCCATACCGGCAAGCATGCCCGTTATTTTAGTACTAAGCGCTGCCACCAGGGCATTTAACATAAGAGATACAATCAATACAAACCCAAGACTGAGGATGAGGGAAAAAGATATCAAACGGTCTAAGAATAATTTCCACCACACTTTCCTTGTTTTGGTACGAAGCCCCCAGATTTTATTAAGGGAATCCTGCATTTCTCCAAAAATACCTGTAGCGCCAATTAACAGTATAATTACACCAAGGCCCGTTGCAAATACATTATCGCTGCTTAAATGAATGTTTTGAATGGCGGTTTGTATTTCTAAAGCTGCGCTGCTGCCTACCAAATCTTTAATTTGGCCATACAACTCTCCCCTTATAGCTTCTTTACCAAACAACAGCCCGCTGATGTATAAAATAATAATGAGGAGCGGTGCCAGCGATAAAACAGTATAATAAGCAAGTGATGCACTGTATTTTAATACATTGCTGGCAAAAAATTCGAGTACCACCTTTTTATTAAACTTTAAAAAATACAGCAGCTTTCTTTTCATGCTTTATTGTAGTGGGATATTATTAATCATATTATGTACCATTTTACTCATTCCACATTATCTCCCCATCAATACTTTCTTTACTCCAAACATAATTCCATTTTTAAAATTTTAAAATAATTTGCAAATACTTTTAAATTTTTATACTAAATATTGATTTAAAGTGTTTAATGAAAATAAAAAATTATCAGGGTATGCTATTTGCGATATAATAATAAGTTTAACACTAAAAAGCTGTTCTGATAAGGGCTAAACAAATTAGTGGCATAGATTGGGTTACATAATTTGTGAAAAAGCTACTTCAATGAAACCTACATTTTTTATAAATAATGACCAATTGAAAGTTTTAATTATTGATGACGAAAGAGATATTTGTTACCTGCTCAGTACGTTATTGAAACAAAAGAATTTAACTACTGAATATGTGAATACATTATCAGATGCCACAGATTCGCTTAAAAAGGATATTCCGGAAATTATTTTTTTAGATAATCATTTGCCAGATGGCCTGGGCATTAATTATATTGCCTATATAAAAACTCATTACCCATCTGCTAAAATTGTAATGATTACAGCCCATGATACTGCCTCAGACAGATCCAATGCACTAAGCCAGGGAGCCGATTATTTTATTGGCAAACCTTTTACCAGAGATGTGATCTACAAAACGGTTGAACAGTTAACAAACTGATTTTCTATACCATATTGTAGAAAATTTTCCACGGCTACTCTATTGCCGGGCATTTTTAAGAAACAAGTTTTACACAAAGTTTAATTTACCCAATATATTTTGCTCTTTTTTTAATTTATGGCAAAGTTTTTTCTACTATTTAAAAGCCTGATTTATTACTAAAGCATTATTTAAAACTGATAATGGGAAATATTTTGTACCTGATTGTAGTTATCCTGATAATAGGTTGGGCAATTGGTTTTTTGGGGTTTCATGCATCGGGGCTGATTCATATATTACTGGCAGTAGCAATTATTATTTTTTTGTTACGCATTATAAAAAGATAGATTTATAGAGTATATTCATTTAAAAAAAATGGACCACTTTAACCTAACAATGCTGGAGAAACTATGTGCGCTGTTGTTTTTTCTTACCCGGTCTAAAACTGAGTTTGAAATGGTAGCAGACGAAGTAGAAGATTGCAATTTAAAAACTGCTCTAAACGGCTTATCATCTGAAAGTGACCAGTATGCAAATGAAATAACTACGCAGCTAAAAGCCCTGGGCATAAACGGTTTTGTACCAAAAAATTTTTTTGATGATTGCGATAGTCAGAATGAAACGCTATCTGTGCAAACGGAAAGCAAAAGAGGAAACGAACTGATGAATATCTGTAACACAACAGAAGACACTATTACAAAAGCCTACTACGAAATTTTAAATGAGTATTTACCATTTGCCAATCTCAGGGATATAATGACATACCAGATAAACTCTTTAAAACTTGCCTTCATGAAAATAAAAACTTTAAATACAGCCCGATTTTCTCATTAAAAAATATAAAAAATGGTACAGCCCAATATTGGTATAAGCACACAAAATCTTAAAAAAATAACAGCTTCTTTAGGTGAAGTGCTGGCAGATGCGGTAATGCTATATACCAAAACAAGAAAGTTTCACTGGAACGTTTCCGGCGAAAGTTTTATGGAATTTCATAAACTATTTGAAAAGCAGTATAAACAATTAGAAGAATCTATAGACGAAATAGCAGAGAGAATAAATAAACTGGGAAGCCCAACACCCGGCACTACAGCCGAATTTGTAAAATTATCTCAAATAAAAGAAGCTCCCGGAAAAATTCCTTCTTCTATAGACATGGTTAAGGAATTATTGAATGACCATGAAAACGTTATTAAGTCTATCAGAAAAAAAATTGATGAGTGTGATGATGATTTGAAAGACAAGGGTACCGCCGATTTTTTGACAAGCCTTATGGAAGATGAAGAAACCATTGCATGGACATTGAGGCGTTATTTAAGTTAGCTGTAAGTAATTGCACAAATTAATGAAAGATGCTGCATGGTAGTGCAAGCCTGCTGCTGTATAATTACAGTTGCTATGTAAATTTTGAGAAAAAAAATGCCCCAAATAACAATCTGTATAATAAAGAAAAAAAAATATTCTGCTAACCACTAAAGATGAGGCCACGGATATGCAGAAAAGTAAATTCAGATGATCAATTTTAAGGAACTTCCTTTTTATATTCAATTTACTTTTAAACTCTTAATGATTTTATGCCTTGGGGTAATGCTTACTTATGGGCAAACGCTGTTTATACCACTGGCTTTTTCTATTCTTTTATCAATCCTTTTATTACCTGTTACTAATTTTTTAGCCAATAAATTACGGTTCCCAAAATCGCTGGCAAGCCTAAGTGCAGTGCTGTTTGCCATAAGTATTATTGTGGGTTTAATATATTTTTTATCTCACCAGATGGCCAGTTTTTTACAGGACATGCCATCAATAAAATCGCATTTAGATGAGCATTATGCTACGCTGCAGCGTTGGATTCAGCAAAAATTTAATGTAAGTAAAACTGAGCAAACTGTAATGATAAAAAGCGCTACTGCAGATGTAAAATCATCGGGTACGGCGGTAATTGGGCAAACTTTTTTTACTATTACCCATATTGTTTTTTACATTATTATTATTGCCATTTATTCATTTTTAATACTGCATTACCGGCATACCATTAAAAGATTTTTAGTGGCCGTTTTTAATAAACAACACGAGCCCACCGTTTGTGAAGTATTGCTGGAATCTAAAGGTATTGTGCAAAAATATATGCTGGGCCTTATAATAGAGATGGGTATAGTGGCTGTGGCCAATTCTGTTATACTGCTTATTATTGGCGTAAAATATGCCATATTCCTCGGCGTTTTTTCTGCCATTTTAAATATTATTCCTTACGTGGGCATACTTACGGGCATTGTATTTTCGTGCCTGGTAACGCTTACCAATTCTGATCAGCTAAGCGATGTTGTGTGGATAATTGTTGGGTTTGAAATAGTGCATTTTATAGATGCTAATTTTTTAATGCCCCGTATTGTGGGTTCTAAAGTAAAACTAAATGCGCTTATTACTATTATTGGTGTAGTGGCAGGCGGCACGCTGATAGGGTTGCCGGGAATTTTTCTTGCTTTGCCCATCATTGCTATTTTAAAAATAATTTTCGACAGAATTGATGATCTTAAACCATGGGGCATGCTGATGGGAGATGATACAGACCCCGACCCTAAAAGCAAACTTTATAAACAGTTAGAAAAAATTTCGTTCCGCAAAAAAAAGAAAAATATTATTACCACCGTGGCTGATACCCCTTCGGATACTATTTAAGATAAATCCAGGGTAACCTTAAAAATACTTCCTTTGCCTTCTGCGCTTTCTACTTCTATTTTACCCTTATGGTTTAAAATAATATTTTGCGTATTGGCAAGGCCAAGCCCGGTTCCTTTTTCTTTGTTGGTAAAAAAAGGTTCAAATAGTTTTGATAGGGTTTCTTCGTTCATGCCAATGCCGTTATCTTCAAAAATAATCCTGCATTTCTCGTGAATATTTTCAGTGGTTATCTTTAAAAATCCTTTTTCCGGCTCCATGGCTTCTATTGCATTTACAATGATATTTAAAAAAGCGATCTGGATTTTTTCTTCATCAACCAAAATATCACAAATATCATTTGCATAATGCTTTTCAATTTTAATATGCTTTAAACTGATGCGGTCATTTGCAAGTTCCAGTGCCCGGTCTATAATTAAATTTAAAGACGTTTTTTTAAAATTTAATTCTGAAAATTTTGTTGCATTTAAAAGATCGGATATTAACTGGTTTATGCGAAGACTGTTTCTTTTTACCATCTCCAGCAGCATATTATTTTCTTCCGTAGCCGGATTGGATTCTTTTAACTGTTCTATGGCAAGGTTAATATTAGTAAGGGGGTTTCTTATCTCATGCGCTATGGTTCGGGCGATACGCCCCGTAGATGCAAATTTTTCTGTATTGCGCAGTTCCTTAATTTCTACGTTGGCATGGGCCAGTTCTTTTATCCTTGTTTCTAATTCTATTTTATATTGCTCCGCTTTTTCATCTGCAGTTTGCCTGGCCTGATTTTCTTTTATATAGGTATAAATAGAGTAAATGGCCAGTATTAAGGCAATGATCAGCGAAACTAAATTGATTGTGAGTATAGAACTGTTGAACCCCTCAAGTTTTTGGGTACGCTGCGCTAAAACAGCGCTTTCGTAATATTCCATCTGCTTTATATACTTTATAATAGGTGGGGTTGTATTGGAGGTAAACTTTATGTTTTTCCAAAATTCTTTTATTGAAATATCCGGAGCTACAGCACTGGCGCTATCCATCATTTGTTTGATGTATGCTGTCTTTTTATCTATTTCATTTTTTACGGTGTCTAATTTTAATTGCTGGGCTGCGTTGCCTGCGGTAAGCTTTCTAATTAAAGTGTAAATAGAGTCTGTACGTTTTTCTGAAATATAATAATTTTCCTTTACCTGGTAATTACGGCTACCCATAAACACACTGAAATTTTGCTCCATGGCTTTATACTCCGACGACAAAAATTCCAGGTTGGTAATTACTTCATTGGTATGTGATACCGACATAGACTGATCTGTCATTTTATTGGTATTCACATATAACAAAAGATAAGAGAGTAATAACAGAAAAAATGCTGAAACAAATCCTATAACTTTTCCTTTGTCCATTCCCAGAGCCATAACAAAATGTTTTTAATACCGGCACAATACGGTAAAACAAATTTATACATTTTAAACTACTGCAATTTACAATATGAATTATTTTTTGCCGCTGATGGCTTTTACAATAAACACTACAATAATAACTATTACAATAATTGCCACCCAAATACCGGCTTTAAAGCCTGCGCCAAAAATACCTGCAATGGCCTGGCAACTGCTGAGTGATGCAATGCAAAAAAACAAGATGGCTGATAATGCCAATGAAAAACGATTCATGATTTTAATTTTTAAATAATGTAAAAAATTTATATTCTGTTAAAAGAAAAAATTTGTGCCGGTTTATTTTTTTTACCAGTAATAATATCTGTCAAAATTTCTGCCGCTGTTAAAATAAAAGTAATACCATTGCACCAAACCCCAGGGCAAAAAATTAATGCTTTTTTGGAATATGAAATTCGAAAGCTAACCCGTATCAGACAGAAAGGAGAGCCGGAACTTAAATTCATATTGTTTTGTTACACAGATAATTTGCCATGATCACCCTCATCATATTGTTTTCCGGTAACCGCCGCTTTAAGCTTATTAAACAGAATTACAATTTTATTTGCACTGCTATCCCAGTACTCTGCCTCTTCAGGATCTGCTTTTACCAATAAAATTTCAGGATCATTTAACCCCTCAGGAAACCAGGCTTTTAAAATGGGGTTCCAAAGCTCTTTTATTTTCTTTTTATCGTCAGACAAAACTGCCTTGGCAGATAAAACCACGTAAGAATTTTTAGAAGGCGAAGCATAACTTAAAAGAATTTCATGCTGATGCGATATCTCCTCTGCCTTACCTGAATATTCATTTGTAAAAAACCATATTGTTCCGTCTTCCTCTACTTTGGCAGTGGCCATAGGCCTTCCCCTAAGCT
>JANLQE010000007.1:0-1573 GCA_031367625.1 Bacteroidota bacterium | reverse complement strand
AAAGAATGATTTTCTCCCACTTCTTTTTTGACTGCTTCGGCCGCTTTTTCTGCTGCAATAATTGTTTTTTCATAATCCCCTTTGTCAAACAGATCCATTGTATTCTGCAATAACTCCAGGGTAGCTGATGTAATTTGTGCTGGTAGTTTAAAAGAAAAAAACAACAGGCAGATTGCCAGGATGAATTTCATAACAGATGTTTTGGCTGATTGGGCTGTTAATTTACGAAATCTTCAGGCAGTAGCAAATGAATATAAGTAAAAGGAGAGTATTGGTCTATTATTCTACCAGCACAAAAGCCGCCCAGTAAAAAGGAGAATATTTTTTCCGCATATCAGCCTGAGCCTGTATAAAAGCGTTATTGATTGTTTTTCCCTTCATCCAGTAGGTATAAAAAACGGTCATAAGTTCAGCGGTTTCTTTATCCGGCACCTGCCAGAGGCTAACAATCATCTTTTTTACGCCGGCCATTTTAAATGCCCGTTGCAAACCAAAGACTCCTTCACTTCCTTTTACATCACCAAGAGCCGTTTCGCAGGCACTGAGGACAACGAGTTCCGTATTGCTTAAATTTAATTGAGAGATTTCGTAAGCTGTTGCGATTCCATCTTCAATGCCATCAATAGAAGTCCTGCCACTCCATGCATAGTTTGCCCCAGCTAATATTAATCCGGTTCTTAGTAAAGGATCATCTGCTAATGTGTAAGTATTTTCACTATTCAAGCCTGTTTCCTTTTTCTTTTTATCTGGTTCAGGTAAAAAGAATCCATGTGTGGCTATATGAAGTATTTGTGGTGAGTTATCATTGAGTGCTTTTAAATTTTCTTCAGAAGCTCTTGTTTGAACAAATGTTTTTGTATTGATTTTTTTCTGATCAAATAATTGTTTAATAGTTTTTACTTCTTCTGCAGTACCTGGCAAGTCAATCCACACACCATTATTACTACCCCGTTTTTGTGGGGTATAAATTGAAGTAGATACATACTCTTTTTCGGGTTGGTTGCTTTTTTGTTTTACCAACAGCAAACTATCTATGGTAAAACTGGCGTTGCCAAATAGTGTTATGTTTTCAGGTTTTGTAGTTTGATTTTCTAAAGCCCGTAACGCTACTTGTCTTGTGCTTGTGTATTGTTGTAATTGATATTTGTCCATGAGGACAGATGTGCTGTCAACAGGCAAGGCATGAAAAGCAATGCTGTATAATTTACCAGCAGGGGAATAGGAGACTTTCTTTACCCCTTTTAAATACGGTTCTAATGGCTGCCATACTAATGTGTATAATTCTTTTCCTAAATTAGCTACATTTTTATTTTTTAATTCCAGGCCACGGTAAAATTTTTTGACCATACTGCTTGCTGTTTTGCCTGCACTATCAAATAACTGTTGCAGTTGTTTTTCTTCGCAAAGGGGAACAAATATTGGAACAGAATCGTTTTTATGCAATATGTAAGCAGCATACATGATGCTGTCTGTCCATTTCTTATCGTATTAATCAAATCTTACAATCTATATTTCCAGTTAGTCATTTTGTAAATTTTTTTGTACATCTTTCCATGTTATACTATTGGTTTGT
>JANLQE010000375.1:0-2455 GCA_031367625.1 Bacteroidota bacterium | reverse complement strand
AAAGAATTTTGGTTAACCTACAGTTATCATGTTGGTATGGTAAATGGTGGAAGCCCGGTTGTTATGACCTTATATATTACTTCGGATGTTAGTACCACTTATTCTGTAGAAATTTACGGTGGCGCAACTAACCGCAGGTTCCAGGGCCAATATTAATGATGATCTTAATTTTACACCATCGGTGATGATACAATACTGGCAACCACAATTGTTAGGAATACAGTTACAGGTATGGCGACCTTATATCAGGCTATTCTGCAATGGCAGGTTTTAAATGCAGCCAATGTATTTAATGTAAGCTATTCGTATGAAGTGGCCACCACCAACCGTTTAAGAACCTACACCGGCAATACCCATGAAATATTAATTGGCTTTATAATCGGAAATAAATATGGTGATACCTGCCCCAGGAATATTTGGTAGAGAGCATTATTGTACAGGATCAATGATATGATATAATGTATCAGCTTTTTGTTTCAGGCTGTCTTTACCTGGTTTTATTTCGGTTGTCATCCAGAGTGGTTCTACTATCCACTGGCCATTTTTCAATTGTACTTTGTAAGCTTTTGTAACCGTTCTGCCTGATGAATTTTCTTCATTAAGCAATACTTCCTTTGTAATTACCGGCTCTTGTATTTTAAAATTTGCCGGTAGAGCGTAATTATGATCTTCTAAGTTATTTGCTTGCTGCAGGTATGGTAATTTTATTTTTTTTATTATCACAGATTTTGCCGGAATCCTTTTAATATTTGTTTTCGGTGATTTTTCTTTATTGGATGCAATAATATTTTCTGTTTTAAAATTATCTTTTCCTACAGATTTTATTATAGTTTTTTCTGCTGTAAAGCTGTTGATGGCAGCAGTGGTGTTATTCTTATTTTTTATATGCGTAAGCATAAAAATATTAAATACAAATACAGCAAGCATAAAAGTTATAGAAAAAATGCTGTTATTATTTTTTCGGAATTGTTGATTTTTTTTGCTTGAAAAGAAATGTATGCGTTGCAGCAGTTGAGATTGGTTGATTACCGCTGCAAGCTGAAACGTTTTGCAGTGCTGGGTTTGCCTGGCGATCTTTAATAAAGTTTCTGCATATATCAGCGACGGATAGTTAAACTGTATTACTTGTGCATCGCAGCTTTTTTCTCTTTCTAATTTTATTTTACCGGCAATAATTTTTACAAATGGATTAAAGAAATAAATAGTTTCTGTTATCAGCAATAACCAGTTAAGCAGGTAATCATTGTTCTTTATATGTGTTAACTCATGAATAATCAGCGCTTCCGTTTCTTTAATAGTTAAACTATTTATTAATGCTATGGGCATTAAAATAACCGGTTTTAAAAAACCAAAAGTAAGAGGTGTAAAAACTTTGCTGCTGTACCAGATTCTTATTTTTCTCTTTATACCAAATTGGTATGCTTTTGAAATGGCAAACATTTTTACACCCACAGCCGGCTTTATTAAATGCTTTGTGTAATTACTTTTAAAAGAAATGCTGTGAAATACCAATGCAGCAATTTTGCAAGCAATGATCAGAGAGTAAGTGTAGAAAATACCGGTGGCGCAGGATTGCATCCATGACTGAATAAAGAATGGCTCTGATAAAATAGCAGCCAGTTTATTTTCATAAACACTTAAAGAACTGGCGAAGTAGAAAACGAATGTTAAGATTGTTGTGCATAATTGTAAACCCAGTAATCCAAACAAAATATTTCTCTTAAAACCGGGGTGAGATTTTTTTTGCATGGCTGTAAGTATAAAATAAAATACTAACAAAACAGCCATTTGCCAAATGCTGTGCAGCATACTTACAGCGAAACTATAAGAGAATTGCTCCATACAAACAGTGGTTATTTTTTTGCTTTTAATTCGTCAATTAAGTTCTGAATTTTTTCTAACTCTTTATTGGTTGTTTTATGGCCGCCCAATGCCTGCATTACCAGGTCTGCAGAAGAGCCGGCAAACAAATTATTAATCATTTTATTTACAAATTGTTTCTGTGTGCTTTCCTTACTTACTACTGCTTTGTAAATATGCGTCTTACTACTGCTATCCCTGATTACCAGTTTTTTTTCAAACATTATCTGCATCAGTTTAAGGGTAGTGGTGTAGCCGGCATCTTTAGTTTTGCATATTTCTTCATGCACTGTTCTTACCGTGGCATTTCCTTTTTGCCACAGTACAGTAAGTATTTCCAGTTCTCCGTCTGTAGGTTTTAAAATTTTACTTTTAAGCATAATACGATTTGTTTCGTAAAGCAAAGTATGAAATATTTCGTAAATCACCAATCCGTTTAAATAGTTTTTAAATATTAGCCGGAAAATCAAATGGGGGTTAAGATTGCTTCACTGCGTTCGCAATGACGGCTTCATTGCGTACGGAAAGACTATGATGCTTTAAGTCATTGCGAAAAAATCCGCATGGCTTTAGGCGCAGGGATGTTTTGAAGCAA
>JANLQE010000371.1:0-2540 GCA_031367625.1 Bacteroidota bacterium | reverse complement strand
ATTAATTTCCTGTGCGGTTGTCCAGGTAAGTTTTACCCCGCCGCCAATACAGGTACTATTAAATAAAATAAAAGTAACGGGCAGCGGGCCATTTGTATTGGCAAGCGTTAGTTCATTCATAACTATATTGGTAAGCCCGGTAACGGTTACAAAATTATTAACTGCATCTCTTGTTGTGTTCAGGTTATAGGCATTCCATACAGAACCATTATTTACATTTAAAGTAAGCAGGTTTTCGGGAATGCCGTTTAACTCTGCATCACGATAATAAATACTGATAGTTCCGCTGAAAGAAGGCAGTGTATTTGAAAAATGAAATACCCGCTGTATGTAAGGATTAGCCGTAGCATGTGTTACAGCGGCATTTCTTGTTTGTGTATTTACGCCACTTATTGTAAAGGCAGCAGAAGGCGTAAGCACAAGGCTGTCTGCTGAAAGAACAGTACCGCTGCTGATAAAGATACTGCTACCCGCAGAAACGGTTTAACCGCTTTGAGCAAAGGCTGGCAATATTTCCAGACAGAACAGCAACAGCGTTAAAAAGTTCTTTTTATTTTTCATAAAAAAAAATTAAAGCATTTTATTATTACCAATATTTTTTAAGACGGAATTTTTATTCATTACAAATTTCCAGTAACAGGCAGTATTTAAGACTACCCGCTTATGTAGTTTTATAAAATAAAAGCCGGAGATATCCAGGCATTTAAAAAAGCAATAACTGAGGAAGAATTATCTATTGTTTTTTTATAGCGAATGTTGTATTTAAAAATATTTCAAAGGGTGCATTTTCGTCATTAATATGGCGGCTTGCTTTATCAATGCACTGAGGAGATTTGCCACCTGTCATAGTGAATTCATTTTTTTCTTTGAAGGAGCCTTTTATGGTTTGCTGTGCTTTAAAAATTGGATAATCCTGCCATCTAACTAATGGAAGAACCGCCAAGGCAATAAATAATTCCCTGTTTGATACTGCCTCTGAAAAATCAACAAGCGCAGGATTTATAAACAGCTTTATTTTTTCTGCGTCAAGGTCATAATCTGCATCCACAGGGATATTAAAATAAGCGGGTGTGCCAACTGCCCGGGCTACTGCACCAAAACCCATCTTGTCGTGCTGGCTGGTTGCAAAAGGCAAAGCGAGTGGCAGAAAATCTTTAAGTACCAATACCTCTACATATTTATCTCTTCCCTTCATTTCATCTTTAACAGCTTCTTTAGCATCGGCAAAAAAAGTAAATTTTGTAGCATTGCCTTCAATGTTCCCTTTCATTTTAATTGTTCTGCCTGCTTTATCTTTTGGATAACGGAGACTGAATGCCGCCTCCATTTCCACACCATATTTCCACCATACCTGGTGATCATCATTGCGAAAGATTACTGTGTAATCATGCTTTACAGTTCCCTCATATACCCCACAGTATTTTCTAAGCAAATAATCCGAAGCCATTGTAACCAAATCGCCTGCAATACCGGCAACGCCTATTTTGCTTGTAAGTGATTTAGCATCTACCGCTGCTGTTGCGAATATTTTTCCGGTTTCTTTTGAAACCCCCTCCTTGTCGGGATCTACAGCATTACCGGTTCTGTCAGCCTGTGCTTCCGGCCCTGCGCCTACTCCCAGCGGAACCGCTTTATCCAGCGTAATATTTTCTAAAATAGTTCCTACAGATTTTGAAAATACATTGGTTAAAGTTGAAAAGGCAGCACAGGCTTCTTTAACCACTACAAGGTATTCGCAAATAGAGTTATCTGATGGCTCGTGATTGGTAAATTCATCCACCCTTGCCATATCGCTTGCCTGGCTTGATAAATTGTTATTTAATGCGGAAAGATTAGCGCTGAGGGTAACAGGCAAACCCTTACCTTTTTTAACCATCGTTCCCAATTTTTTTGTGGCATCATTTATTGATGTAAACATTTTTATTGCCGCATCTTTTTTATCTTTTACCTCAACCATTTTTTTATCAAGTTCAGCAGCGTCTTTACCACTTACATTTGGTTTAACTTCCTCTACTCTTTTCACTAATTTATCATACACTTTTGTGGTTTGTTGTATGTTACTATCTGCCATATCACCCATATCCGGCCAGCTATTTACTTTAACTGTTTTTGTTTTGGTTGCCTTTGCATCACTGCTGGTTACTGTTATCCTGAATAAGCCATCAGTGCCTCCGCCATTCCATACAGTTTTAAATTTTCCATCTTTATCCAGTGGAATTTGTTTGGATAGTTTGGTAAAGCCTGATGTGGGTTTAGGGTCTGCATCTTCAGTGTAGGGGCCTTGTATAGTTAACCCTACGGAATTATACTTTCCGTAAAAAACGCTTTCGCCGCTGATGATAACAGAGCCACCTGTAAAAGTATTGTTGGCAGATGTGCTTAATGAAACGAAACCCTCCTCCGGGTGGGATGCATTTGCAGCCGCAGGATCAGTATCATCTTTAGTATTATAAGTATTTATGGAATCAGTTTGGGCAGAATTCTTATTTGTATTATCATTAATGCCGGCTCCATTACCTTTATCATTTGATTTATCAGTA
>JANLQE010000344.1:0-1876 GCA_031367625.1 Bacteroidota bacterium | reverse complement strand
CTAACAATCGTAAAGGTTGCCAGAGGTGTTAGCTGCATCCGGGATAAAGCCGCCGGGACTTACAGACAGGCGCAAGAATGGAACTGGAGAACCTCCTGACTTCGTCACAGGGACACCCATTTTTCAGGGATAAAATAACTCGATGAGGTTTCGTTGTTCTTCATTGAGTAGTAATGTTTTTTCAAACAGTTTTTTTGAGTAGGGCTTTAGGGCTTTGATGCTGTAAATGGTTTTAGCAATTTCTATGGCTTTTTCCGGGCTTAGTGTTGATTGTTTTTGTTTGAGCTGCCTTTCCAGCTCTTTGTATATCTTGTAGGCTACAAAAGCAAGGCAGATATGGGCTTCTATCCTGCGTTGAACGTAATGATAAATGGGTCGTACTTTAAGGTCTGTTTTGGCTACCCTAAAGGCTTTTTCTATTTGCCATAAATGCCCATAGTTTTCTATTACTGCTTCTTTTAATAAATCGGTATTGGTGATGAACCCTTTTAATCCATCCCATTTTTTGTCATCGCTAATCTTTGTTTTATCTACTGCAATTTTTATTTCGCCATTCATTTTTAAAAACTTGTTGTAGCCCTTATTGTTGATTTGTGCCTTGGTAAGTTTGCCTGTTTTTATTTGCTTTTCCAGTTTTGCAATCCCCTTTTCTCTATTGGCATTATCTTTTTTTGCTCTGGCAATTGAGTAGCTGATAATGAGTTTTGAACCATTGTCTTTTTGGAGTATGGCACTTGCCCCATTTTCTAATTGCATAGCCAATATCTGTGTTGCAAGGCTTTTGCTTTCGTTTTTGATTCTTGCCCCTAAAATGTACTGATAGCCATTGTTTTGAAGCGACTCAATGTTCTTGTTGGATAATAATCCTGCATCGGCTACTACTACCAAATCTTGCAGCTTGTATTTTCTTTTAAATAAATTAAGAACTGGCAGCATCGTATCGCCTTCATACTTTTTGCCATTGTATATTTCATAAGCCAAAGGATAACCGCCTGTGCTAACCAACAAGCCTAAAACGATTTGTGGCTGCTGGTGCTTGCCATCTTTGCTAAAACCTGTTTTGCGTAAATCATCTTCCTGCTCCACTTCAAAATACAAAGTGGTAACATCGTAAAAAACAATTTGAAGGCTGTTGTTTAACACCTTTAAGGTATGCTGGTAGCTGATGTTTTGAACGGTTCTTTTTTGTACCTTATTGAGTTTGTCGAGATACCTGTAAATAGCAGCTTCATTGGTATCAAAGCTTTCGTACCTACGCAGGTAATCTACCGTTTTCAGTTTGCTTACAGGGTAGCAAAGCCTTGACAGTACCAACTTTTTAAACAACGCATCTTTAATAGCATTAAAGCCTATATCGGTAAATAGCTTACCCAGCAGCAACTCTATACCAACGATTTTTATTTGTTGAATACTGCCTACCAATTGTTCCAGCAGTAAATCTGTTTGTGCAAAATCCATTTCTATTAAGCCACTATGCTTGTTAACCCATAACGCTGCTTCTGCAACTAACTGCTGAACTACTAAACTATCTGCTGAACTGCCTATCGTTTTAAGCAATTTGTACCTGCCGCTACTTTTATCAATTACCTGAACACTTACAACACCACTCTTATTCTTTTTCTGACGGATGAACATGGAACAAAGCTAAAAAATCATAGCCGGGACACCCAAATGCAAAAAAACTATCCAGCATTTATAGGTATTGTAGAAGATTATTTTGATTATTTTGAAAAAGTGACGAAGTCAGGAAAATGATTAAATTAATTGGTATAGACGTTTAGGTCGCAATTTTAATTAGCTGATAATAAGCGCATTGGTTCATTTTTTACCATTCTTTTTATAAGTAAATCAAAGATTACCCCCATTGCCTGTCTTC
>JANLQE010000035.1:0-18011 GCA_031367625.1 Bacteroidota bacterium | reverse complement strand
CATTTTTATTGGGCTTTATAAACAGCCATTTTTTAAAAGGAGAAACTATTTATATTATGTTGCTTGGCGGCGGCAGTATGATGCTTGCAGGCATTATAATGTTTTTTGTAAAAAACAGGCTGGTGCAAAGCGCATAATTTTGTACTGCAGAAATGTGTAAAATTTATAAAAATTTGTTCTTTCAATACCGGCAATTAAATTTCTGCTTTCTGCTAAAAAATTTTATACTTTTTTAAATATTCTTCAGCAACTGCAAGATCTTCCGGCATATCGATTTTTACCGTGGCTTCATCCGTTTCTACCATTTTTATTTCTATCCCGTTTTCCAGATAACGAAGTTGTTCCAGTTTTTCTGCAAGCTCCGTTTTTGCCGCAGGCCATTTTGTAAAATTAAGTAATGCCTGTTTTCTAAAAGCATATACACCTATGTGTTCGTAATATTGCGGCTTTATTGTTTCGTCACGCTGATAAGGGATTGCACTGCGGCTGAATAAAAGTGCATTGCTGTTTTTATCAACCACTACTTTTACATAATTAGGATTTTTTACAAGATCCATATCTGTAAATTTTTTCATCAGCGATGCTACCTGTACTTCTTCATTTTCAAAAACCCGTAACAATTTTTGCAATGGTTCTTTTTTTACAAAGGGTTCATCACCCTGCACATTTACAATAATGTCTATATCCATTTGCTCTGCTGCCTCTGCAATACGGTCGCTGCCGCTTTCATGCTGGCTTTTGCTCATGATAGCATTTCCGCCATTGCTTATTATTTCATTAAAAATAATTTCATGATCTGTTACCACAATTACCTTATCGAATAAACCGGTTGCAACAGTATTATCATAGGTATGGCGAATGACTGTTTTATTGCCCAGAGGCTGCATTAATTTATACTGAAATCTTGTAGCAGCATAGCGTGCAGGTATCATCGCAATTTTCTTCATGGTATAAAAATAAAATAAACTTAGTTGTATGCTGCTGTATTTTCTGGAAGCGTTTTACTTTCGTAGCCACAGTGCTGGCATTGGTAAATATTTTCTGCTGCTACGGCATAGCTGCTAAAGAGCCAGGTAAAAATGGCGGTTAAATAATTGGTAACACCCGGCTTAGCCACCAATATAATTTCATTTTTATTACAAACAGGGCATACCGCAGACCTGTTATATTCTTCATCAAACTGTGCCAGCATTTTACGGGCAGCTACAGCATCCTCAATAGCTACTGCCAGTTTTATTCCGCCAATTGCATTACTTAGTATCGGGTCAATAGTTACTGTATATTCATCTTTTAAATAACAATTAATACCCGCATCCTGCAAACGGGTAAGGATAATATTTGCCGAGAAATAATTATCAAATGTTTTTAAAATAACTGTTTGCATGTTTATTTTTTATTGCTGCCTTCAACAAAAAGAATGACATTATTATCTTTGCAAGTGCTAATCTATTAACTATTAACTATTAACTATTAACTATTAACTATTAACTATTGCTCATTGCCCATTGCCTATTCCACCCCCCAACTCATGCCGCCATTTTTTTCATCTTTCAATAAAATACCAATCTCATTTAATTGATTTCTTATCTTATCAGAAGTGGCAAAGTCTTTTTTTGTTTTAGATTCTTTGCGTATCTCTATCAGCAACTGCATAATGCCCTGCAGCAATTCGTTATCTGCAACTGATATAGCTTTCAATCCAAGTATATCTTCCAGAAAAATTTTAAATTTATCTTTCATCAACTTCAAAGTACTACTGCTGATTGCGCCGGGTTTTATCAATCCATCTTTTAAAGAATTAATAATGGGTGCCAGCTCAAACATATTTGCTAATACTTTCGGCGTGCTGAAATCATCATCCATAAATTCTTCCAGCTCATTCAGCCAATTTAAAATTTTCAATTCTAATTCAGCATCTATTTCCTGAGCCCCGGAGTTTTTTATCTGTAGTTTCCCCAATGTTTCATGAGCTTCCCACAAACGCTTAAAAGCTTTCTCACTTGCCAGCAATGCCTCATTGCTGAAATCAAGGGTACTGCGGTAATGACTTTGTAAAATAAAAAACCGCACCGCCATCGGGTGAAAAGGCTGCGTAAGTAAGGGGTGATTGCCGCTAAACAGTTCCGTTAGTTTAATAACATTGTTATAACTCTTCCCCATTTTACGGCCATTAATGGTAATCATATTATTGTGCATCCAGTATTTTACCGGTGCTTCATGATTACAGATGGTACTCTGTGCAATTTCACTTTCATGGTGCGGAAAAAGCAAGTCCATACCGCCGCCATGAATATCAAATTGTGCGCCCAGGTATTTTGTGGCCATGGCCGAGCATTCAATATGCCAGCCGGGGAAACCCACTCCCCACGGGCTTTTCCAGCGCATGATGTGTTCCGGTGCGGCAGATTTCCACAAGGCAAAATCTGCAAGATCTCTTTTTTCTTCCTGTCCGTCCAGCTCACGGGTTGTCTCCAGCAGATCATCAATGATCCTTCCGCTAAGCTTGCCGTAATCATGCGAGGCCGCATATTTTTTTACATCAAAGTAAACAGATCCATTTACCTCATAACCATATCCTTCACTGATAATTTTTTCAATCATATTTATCTGCTCTACAATATGGCCGGTAGCGGTTGGCTCTATGCTTGGGTTTATGCAATTAAATTTTCTGAAAGCCCAATGAAAAAGGTTGGTATATTTCTGCACCAGTTCCATGGGTTCCAGTTTTTCAAGCAATGCTTTTTTGCCTACTTTATCTTCTGCTTCACGGCCTTCTTCTTCAAAATGCCCGGCATCAGTTATGTTGCGTACATACCGCACTTTATACCCTTTGTACATAAGGTAGCGAAATACCACATCAAACGTAATATAAGGGCGGGAATGGCCCAAATGGCTTTCACCACTTACTGTAGGGCCGCAAACATACATGCCTGCATGGCCTGGTGTAATGGATTTAAATTCCTCTTTTTGCCGTGTATATGAATTATAAATTTTAAATGACATTTGATTATTTTATAAACCAGGCATTTGTTTTCATGGCAGCACCGTTGTTCCGGTAGCTATCGGAACTCAGTTGTACCACACACCATTGTTCAGCCCGTTCTGTTTAAAGTATTTTTGTTTATTAAAAATTTAAGTGATTGTACCTGCAGGCACAAAGATATTAAGCATTGCCGCAAGGGCAACAGCATAAATGAAAATAATATGGAGAATTAAAAAACTGCACGTATTGCAAGATAAAATATTTTGGGTAAATCAACGTTCCAAAATAAATATGGGTTCAATTGATATATTATTTAAAGGAAGCTTTGCCCCTGAATTTTTTTTGAAACAGGCTTATTTACCCCATGTATTACGGGTTACAAAAAATTAAAAAACATTAGCTTCGTTAAATTAATTGTACAGACAAATGTCCACACTTACCATAACAACTATACAAACAAATTTATTTTGGGAAAACAAGCAGGCCAATCTGCGTATGCTGGAAGAAAAAATAAACAGCATCCCCGAAAAAACAGAAATAGTTGTGCTGCCCGAAATGTTTAGCACAGGTTTTAGTATGAGCGCCTCTTCCCTTGCGGAAACCATGGAAGGGCCCACAATAGAATGGATGCAGGAAGTAGCTGCAAAAAACGGTATTGTACTTACCGGAAGCATAATTATAGAAGAAGATAAAAAATATTATAACAGGCTGGTATGGATGCTTCCAAATGGCAAGTATGGCTATTACGATAAGCGTCACCTTTTTGCTTTTGCAAATGAGCACAAACACTATACCGCCGGAAATAAAAGATTGATTGCCCAGGTAAAAGGCTGGAAGATAAACCTGCAGGTTTGTTACGACCTGCGTTTCCCTGTATGGGCAAGGCAACAAATACATTCAACTGCCCCGGCAGAGGGAACTTTGATAGAGCCTGAATACCATATTTTAATATACGTTGCTAACTGGCCCGAACGCCGCAGCCACGCCTGGAAAACGCTGCTTTGTGCCAGGGCTATAGAAAATCAGTGTTATGCAGTGGGGGTAAACAGGGTGGGTAAAGATGGTAATGATATTTACCACAGCGGCAACTCAATGCTGATAGATCCGTTGGGCGAAGTACTTTATCACATGGCAGATGATGAGGATATATTTACCATTACACTGCAGAAAGAACATGAAGAACAGATTCGCACAAAATTTCCTTTCTGGAAAGATGCTGATGATTTTAAAATTGAGTTGTAGTTTTCTCTTTTGAAGAAGAAGCCAATTTTCTGTAAATCATTTCTTTCACCACCTGCATTTTTTTATCTTCTCCTTTTATTAATGCCTCATAATTAGTGCCGATATAAATGTCTGGTATTACTCCTGTGCCTTTTGTTTGTACATGATTATATTGTATCAACCTGAACAAAGGCAGCCTTACTTTTAAGTGTGTGTTGGGCAATACAATATCGGGTATCATAATACCATTATTGCCATACCACCCGCCGCCGGTTTCTTCTCCTGCCAGTACAATACCGGGCTGGCCTTTTACTGCATTGCAAAATAAAGCAGCGGCAGAAAATGTGGGCCCGTTTGTAAGTATGTACACATCACCGTTATAATGATTGCTTTGTTTGGGTTTGTATAATTTGTTTTCTAAATGCCGCAGGTGATACAGCCCGTCTGCTTTTTTGTGGGTAATAAATGCCAGCTCAATATTATTAAGCCATTTTCCTTTTATATATTTTGTATAAGGCGCTAAATTTTTTGATACTGCAAATAATGTATCCGCTACTTTAAAAGGATGCCGTGTTAAATATCTTGTAAACAGAGTAGATAAGCCAACCTTTCCGCCACCGTTGCTCCTTATATCCACTACAAGGTTATGAATATTTTCTTTTTTAAGTTTTTTAAAAGAGTGCTTAAAAAAATGCCGCAAATGTCCTTTGAAAAAACTGTTCAGTGTCATTACTGCAAACTGGCCGCTGCTATCAATTTGTAAAGAGCGGTATTGAAGTATTTTTTTTATCCGTGAAAAATTTTTTCTTTGCATCTTTGCCACACTGTCTTTTTTTAAAGAATCTTTGGGGTAAGTATAAAGTGGCAACAGTGTTTCTTTTTCTATTCCTGTACTGTCTGAATAAGTTACTTTATACGTTTTGCTGAGGCCATAAATATTACGGTGGTAATAAGGAAAATTAGCGCTTAGCCTGATGTAATTTACATTGTCTGCATACCCATCCTGCGGCAGGTAATCAAACATTTTTTTAATAAGGCTATGGTTATTCACTCCATTTACAGATGTAATTAATGTTCCCCTTTTAAAAATACTGTCGTGGCGGTTTAGGTTTGCCGTTACTGCCATAGTATCGTTCCACACTTTCACAAATAGCGGAAAAGAAGGAAGGCGTTTACCATCAGCCCATTTTATATAAGCCCTGCTCATACTTACGCTGGTATGGCCGCAATGAAGTTTATCTACCAATGGCGCCAGTATATGCCAGGCAAATTGCTGTTCCGTCATGCTGTCTTTAATGGCAGTATAATATTCGGCAAAATATCTATCCATACTGTCTTTGGGGGTGTACCAGTAAACAGATGGATGCTTTTGCTGCAGGATATTTTTCATCAGGGTAAAATCCTGTTGTAATGTCTGTACAGGATATTTTTTTAATGGAGAATAATTTCTTTTGCCTGCCGCACACGACATTAATAAACAACCGTAAAGTATAAAAACAGCCGGGAGCATTTTATTCATAAATAAGATAACAGTAATTAAATTGGGAAATTAAATATATTTAAGTTAACAAAATAATTTACCCTTTACAGCAGCCGCAAAGGAGTTTTATACAGGTGGTTGCATGAGAGGTTTATTCTCTTTATATGCTGTTCTTTTACTTTGTGTAACGCCCGCCAAAATTGCTTAATTATTTATAACCGTTTCCTGATAAAAAATGGAATACCAAACACCATTTCGTTTTACATAAGTAGATGCAGAAGCTACCAGGGGCGTCCATGCATCACCGCTTGCATCAATAATATCCTGGCTCAGTTCATAATAAACAATAGCTGTATTATTTGTAACCGGCTGTACTCTTATGTTTGACAAATGATAAGATCTTACAATACTGTTTTGAAAAAGTCTTATAACATCATTGGGGCGCATGATGTTTCTTCCAAAGAAACCAATATAATCATCTGCCAAAATTTCTCTTAATGCGGGGAAGTTTCTTGTTTTGGCAAATTCCCAACTGCTTATTTCCCTTTCTATAATTCTTTTGCTATCTGGCTGAGATAAAACAGCGGGTGCCGGTGGGGTTGGTTGGGTTGCCGGCGTATTATTTTTGCAACTGTTTACAGATAAAACAAATAGTGCAACAATAAAAATTTTGAATAGAGATTTCATAAATGCTTAATTTTAATATGATAGTTGCATAGTCCATGCCAGTAATTATTTTAGCAAAAAAATAAGGGGTGATATTGCCCAAAAAGTGCCGCTGCTAAAAGTCAATTATTAAACCATCCCACCCCATTTTATCATAGTTATAAAATTATTTTTAATTTGCTGCAAGGGTGTAAATAATAACAGCTTTCTTTTTTAAAGCGGTAGAAATACAATGTATTTACCTGAATAATTCTTTTAAAAACTGGGAAAAAAGGAAAAGTATGCAGGCGCAAAATGAAGGCGGCAAATGAATTACTAAAGCAAAAAATTTGTTGCCCGGGATTTTAAAAGATTTTAAAGAAAGTTTGAATTGATGTTTTGTTACCGCCTATTCTGCCTTTCAGTTTCTATCTTTGCACCCTTAATAATTAAACCATGTTTAATAAGCGCACTAAAATAAAGGCATTGCTGCAATCGGATAATGCTGATTACGAAGCAACCGTTATGGGTTGGGTACGCACTTTTCGTAACAACCAGTTTATAGCTTTAAATGACGGCAGCACCAATAATAATTTACAGATAGTTGCCAGCCTTGGGTTATTAGATGATGCTGTATTAAAACGCCTTACTACAGGCGCCTGCATAAAAGCAACCGGTATTGTAATTGCTTCTTTAGGCAAAGGGCAAAAGGTAGAACTGAAAGCCGCTTCAATAGAAATTCTGGGTGATAGCGATGCAGAAAAATTTCCGTTACAGCCAAAAAAACACAGCCTGGAATTTTTGCGGGAGATTGCCCACCTGCGCTTTCGTACCAATACTTTTGGCGCCATTTTCAGGGTAAGGCATTCCCTGGCTTTTGCCGTGCATAAGTTTTTTAATGATAAAGGCTTTGTGTATATGCATACGCCCATTATTACCGCAAGCGATGCAGAAGGCGCAGGTGAAATGTTTAAGGTTACCACTTTACCATTAGACGGAACCGCTCCCAAGCATGAAGATGGCACCATTAATTTTAAAGACGATTTTTTTGGGCGTAGTACAAACCTTACCGTTAGTGGCCAGCTTGAAGGTGAATTAGCGGCGATGGCCTTCAGCGATGTTTATACTTTTGGCCCAACCTTTAGGGCAGAAAACAGCAACACTGCAAGGCATCTTGCAGAGTTCTGGATGATAGAACCTGAAGTGGCATTTGCTGATCTTGAGGATAACATGAATCTTGCAGAAGAATTTATAAAATATATTATTGGTTATGCAATGGAGTATAACAAAGAAGATCTTGCATTTTTGGCACAACGGTTAGAAGAAGAAGAAAAGCAAAAACCGCAGGTGGAAAGAAGTGAAATGGGCCTGCTTGAAAAATTAAATTTTGTGGTGAATAACGATTTTGAAAGATTGACCTATACAGAAGCGATTGATATTTTAAAAGAAAGTAATCACAATAAGAAAAAGAAATTTCAATATTTAATAGAAGGCTGGGGAGTAGATCTGCAAAGTGAACATGAGCGTTACCTGGTAGAAAAGCATTTTAAAAAACCAGTGATACTTACCAACTATCCAAAAGAAATTAAAGCATTTTATATGCGGCAGAATGATGATGGAAAAACCGTTGCGGCCATGGATATTTTAGCACCCGGCATTGGTGAAATTGTTGGGGGAAGCCAGCGGGAAGAACGCATGGATAAACTTATGCAGCGCATGAAAGAAATGCATATCCCTGCAGAAGAATTGGATTGGTACCTTGATACCCGTCGGTTTGGTGCCTGCCCACATGCCGGTTTTGGGCTTGGCTTTGAGCGGTTGGTACTTTTTGTAACGGGCATGGGAAATATCAGGGATGTAATTCCATTTCCAAGGTTTCCAAAGAGCGCATCTTTTTAAATTTTTTTATACATTAATTTTTTATCCGCAGCCTTTGTTGCGGATTTTTTATGATGCCCACATTATAAATTTGTATTTTTATGCCGACGGGATATCTGCTATCGTCTCCTGCAAAAAAACTGGGAGAATCAACAGCTATCACCATAAGCAGTGAGTTGCAACGAAATCCATTTGGTATTATTTTCTATTCTAAATTTAAAAAAATGAATAAAAAAAATTATCTTGATTATATATTAAATCCCATGGAGCTCCTGCGTACCAAAAAGATTTTGCAGGTAAATCCAACCTTAAGCCCAAACCGCACAACGCCGGTGAACCCGAAAATTATTTTGTATGAATATGATAAGGATAATTCTGTGTGTCTTACGCCTAAAAGTGTGGAGGAAACTTATAAACATATCAGCAGCCCTCAAAATACCTGGATAAATATTGATGGCTTACGTAAAGAGGATGTAGAAAATATAAGCGCTCATTTTGGTATTCATCAATTGATAACAGAAGATATTTTAAGTATTGGCCAGCGGCCTAAAATGGATGAATTGAATGGACTTATTTTTTGCCTGCTCAATATGCTTTATTTTAATGAAAAAGATTCTTCAGTAGAAACAGAACAAATAAGTATTGTGCTTGGTAAAAATTTTGTTTTAAGCTTTCAGGAAGATGAATTAAGAGACGCTTTTAATCCTCTGCGGGATAAAATAAAAATTGCAGGGAGCAAGGTGCGACAAAGTGGTGCTGATTTTTTATTTTATACATTGATTGATCTGATTGTAGATAATTATTATGTAGTGATGGAAAAAATGGGTGGTAAAATAGAAATTCTTGAAGAGGAAATTCTGCGTAATACAAATACCCGTAGCCTGGTAAAAATAAATATGCTTCGCAAAGAAATGATAGTATTAAAGCGCAGCATAGCCCCGGTAAGGGAACTGGTAAATGGAATTTTACGAAGTGAAAGCGAACTGGTAGAAGAAAAAACCGAAAAATATTTTAAAGATATTTATGATCATATCATCCAGGCAAATGACCTTGCAGAAAATTACCGGGATATGATGATGAACTTACACGACTTATACATTAACAATGTAAATCTTAAGATGAATGAAGTGATGAAAGTAATGGCTGTGGTAACCTGCCTGCTGGCGCCGGCCACTGTGATTGGCGGCATTTTCGGGATGAATTTTGAAAGCATTCCTTTACTGCATAACCAGTGGGGCTTTTTTATATCTGTGGGCTTAATGCTTTTTTTTCCTTTAGTAATGATAAGGGCTTTTAGAAAGCGGGGCTGGTTTTGATTCAATTTAAAACACAGATAAAGCCGTTGTCAGGTTTTGCAGAGAACAAACAGAATGATTTTCTTTAGTAAATTATTCTGTTCTTTTTTCTAACGGCTTTTTAAAAACAGGTACGGTGCTGCATGGTTCGCCATACATAATACTTTTAGCAACCGGCCGTAATTTTTTGGTAATGGCAATGTAAGCCGCTTCGCCTATTGGCAATTCGCCGCAGCCTTTTATTACCACACGGGCATCTTTGTATTCTTCTGTATTTATCAATTCTATATTTCGCAGTAAAATATTTTCTTTTGAAAATGCTTCGCTGCCAAAAATTATTTCTGTGGCTACCGGTTGTAAGGCACTTGCAGCAAGCATATAAGCCCACATCGGTATTACGGCATCGGCAGTGCAGGTAAGTGCTACAATTTTATCCTGGTAAACAGTTACATCCAGCCCCTTTAATTTTTCCCTGAAATCTTTTTCTTTTAAAATCAACTCCATAAAAAGATAATCCTTCATATCAAACAAAGCCACCTGTTCTTTGGGATAATGATCTTCCAGGTTGAGGGTAATAATTCCGCTTTCCGCAACTTTATTTACAAATACTTCGCTCATATCCCAAAATTAAAACAAAAAACCGCCCCGAAAATTACGGGGCGGCTTTATCATTACCGTTAAACGGAATTTTTAAAATAACTTACTGCGGCTGTCTTTAATATCTGCCTGCTTCTTTAAGCCTTCGTACCAATTAGAAGTTTGACTGCGTAAAGCCGTAAGGCGGGCTGCTGTTTTTTGTAAAGCAATTTCCGGTGCATCAGCAGGTTTATTTTGTATGCTGTTTACTTTTAAAACATATACGCCACTGTTTCCGGCAAATGGTACAGTGGGTTTTGTTTTATTGTCTTTATTAAAACCTGCACCCACAATTTTAGGTTCTACTCCTACACCATTTATCATTTGCGCTGCCATTGTTATAGATGAATCTGCACCGGCCTGCATAATTTGTTTGTTATATGCAGTTGCTGCTGCTTCCAGTGTAGGGTTTGTGCCAAGTTTTGTTTTAATAATTGCTGCCTTTTTTTCGTTTCGTATTATGGCTTCTGCACCTGTTCTTGCGGTAGCTGCATCCTGCATACCTTCTATTTCTACCTTATCAACTACTGCTACTATAAATTCTTCACCAATACTAAATGGCTCACTTACATTTCCTTTCTTAGCTTCAAAAGCCCATTTTACTAACTGACGGGCATCCTGCAAACCACCAACTGTAAAGTCATTTTCTTTTACCACAGTTGGAACCTGGGTCATACGCAAACCATTTTTTGCCGCATAAGCCGTTAAAGCTGCTCCATCTTTTTCTGTAGAAGCTTTGGTAGCCTGTAAACTTGCATTATTAATGGTAACATCGCTTGCCGTAATTTCTTTTGCCACAAAAGCAATTTTATAAGCAGGCTTAAAATCTTTCTGACTTATAATTTCAATAACATGATATCCAAATTGTGTTCTTACCACCTCTTTACTACCTACTGGTTTATTAAATGTAAAATCATTAAACTCGGCTACCATTGTTCCATAACCAAATGTTCCCAGTTCTCCACCTTTATTTTTACTGCCTGCATCTGTAGAATATTTTTCTGCAAGCGCTGCAAAATCTGCTCCCCCTTTTACTGCCACCAAAATACTGTCGGCCAGTTTTTTTGCTATAGAATCCTGCATAACAGGCTGCCCGGTTTGCGGATCGTTAGTAGCTATTAATATATGCCTTGCTTTTACGCTATCCGGTAATTGTTTACTGCCAAGTACTTTTGCAAGCACATAATTTCCGTTGTCGGTATAAGGTCCGTAAACAGTTCCCTGGGCTTGTTTTAAAATAGTATCAAGTGCTGTTGAAGTTATTTTAGATTTTGGCTTGTAGTTATCATCAAAATCAATGGAAGATATATTGCGGGCTACAAAAGCCCTGGAATTTGTATCGGTACTAAAACTTGATTTTATCTGTGTAACTAATTCTTTTATTCTTGCACTGTCTGCCGCATTTGGTAACTGGCTAAAGCTTACATAAGAAATCCTGCGGCCAGCCTCCTGCTTAAAAAGAGGGGCATGCTTTTGTACGTAAGTGTTAATATCTGCATCTGAAACTGTTACACTGCTATCTGAAATTTCGTTGTATGCTACTGCTACATAAGATATGGTAGCAAATGATTTTGCTTCAACTGTTTCTTTTTCCTGCATCCACGAAGGATAATATGCACTTGCAGAAATAAGGCTGCTATATTTTGCAACAAGGGTAGATAATTTTAATGGATCTATTATTTGTGCATCCACACCATTTCTTTGCTCCCCTTTAAATTTTTTAATATTCACAATCGCTTCCTGGGCTTTTGCAATATCCAGTTTTCCTGTTGCAGGGTCTGTCATTCCCTGTTGCTGTAAAAAAGGGTTATTAGGATCGTTGCTTAATAATATTGCAGATAATTCTTTAGAGGTAAAAGAAATTCCTAATTTTTCTGCTTCTTTAAAAAATATTTTTTCTGCTACTAACTGGTTCCACATCTGGTCTCTTATCTGGTAAGTTCTGGTGGTATTTGGCCGCTGGCCGGATCGCTGCTCTTCCTGGTCTTCAACCAATTTTACACGTTTATTAAAATCTGCCAGTTCAATATTTTCGCCGTTCACTTTTCCTATGCCGGAAGATGAAAGTAGAGAACCACTCTTTTTATCATCGCTTGTAATAATAAAAGCTATAATAGCCAAAGCAATCGTTCCTGCAAGAAGGTACCTGTTTTTCTGTATTGATTGAATTATCTGCATCTTTTATTTTTATATTAATTTTGGAGGGCAAAAATAGGGTAAAAAAGCATAGCAGCAAATTGTGGAAAACACTCTATAAGGCAGATGTACGTTTGATTGCAGCATATATTGTTATTATACACAATTAATAAAAATAAAAAGCAATTATGAGGTTATTAACGTGCCTTGTTAAAAACACAGTTTTAATGTGTATAAGCTCAGTTTTATTTATCCCTGACTCTTGATAAAATGATTGTAAAATAGCGGGTTCTTTAATTATTTGTTTTTACATGTGTGTTGCACCCATTTTATGCCGGTAGTATTAACAGCCTTTTAAAAAAAATGATCAAAATATTTATCCTCTTCTTTTTTTATTAACAGGTGTTTATTAATAAATAAAATCGCTTTCATCATTAATAAAATCGCACTATATAAATTTTTATATTAATGTTAATAGCCTGTGTATGGAGGTGGATAAACTAAAAAATTTAACTTTACAATAGTTTAAAAAAGCTAAGTTTCCACATATTAACAGCCCTAATAGTAATAGGGGATTATATAAATAAATAGTATTAATACATATTATGGTAGATATTAACAATGAAAAAAATGCAGAACTGGTAAGGCAAAAAGGCTTTCTGGATATTGATATAGATCCTACCCTGGATTTATTTACAGAAATTGAAAAGCTAAAAAAAGAAAAGAATGCAATTATACTGGCGCACTATTACCAGGAGCCCGATATACAGGATGTAGCAGATTATATTGGAGATAGCCTGGGCCTGGCACAAAAAGCTGAAAAGACAGATGCAGATATAATTGTTTTTGCCGGCGTACACTTTATGGCTGAGACTGCTAAAATTTTAAATCCTGCTAAAAAAGTTTTATTACCAGATTTAAATGCAGGCTGTTCTCTCAGTGACTCTGCACCACCTGCAATTTTTAAAGCCTTTAAAGATAAACACCCAGATCATTTAGTAATTACTTACATCAACTGCAGCGCAGGTATGAAGGCGCTGAGTGATATTATTTGTACCAGCAGCAATGCGCAAAAGATTGTAGAAAGCTTACCAAAAAATCAATCAATAATATTTGCCCCTGATAAAAACCTTGGCGCTTTTATTAATAAACAAACAGGCAGAAATATGTTGTTGTGGAACGGCGCCTGCATGGTTCATGAAATATTCAGCCTGGAAAAAATAACCAAATTAAAATTAAGGCATCCAAATGCAAAAGTGATTGCACACCCTGAGTGTGAGGAAGCAGTATTGGCTGTAGCAGACTATATAGGGAGCACCACTGGGCTTTTAAAATATTCACAGACAGATACCAGCCAGGAATTTATTGTGGCTACAGAAGCCGGCATACTGCACCAGATGCAAAAGGAAAGTCCGCATAAAACTTTTATACCTGCGCCACCAAATAATACCTGCGCCTGTAATGATTGCCCGTATATGAAATTAAATACATTGGAAAAATTATACCTGTGTATGAAATATGAAACTCCTGAAATTACAATGGACGAAAAGCTGAGGGTTGCTGCAAAAAAGCCTATTGACAGAATGCTGCAGATAAGTGCTCAATACGGTTTATAATAAATAAAAATAAAAATTAGTTAAGCCATTTAACTTTGAATGGATTATCTTTTTACTATTGAGCATGTTTCGCCATATTCCTTTTTTAAAGACTGTATTTTTTTACAGTATTACTGCATTTGGCGGTCCGCAGGGGCATTTTGGAATGATGCTAAAAACATTTGTTCAAAAAAGAAGAGATATTACAGAAGAAGAATTAATAGAATATAATTCCTTCTGCCAGCTTTTGCCAGGTGCCTCCAGTACACAAACCATTACACTTATTGGGTATAAAAGAGGAGGTGTTTCTTTGGCAGTCCTTACCTTAATTATATGGATTTTGCCAGCCTCTGTTTTAATGGGGGCATTTTCTTTTTTACTTACCCTGTACCCAAGTAAAAATTTAACTGCGGGTTTGTTTAAATTTATTCAGCCAATGGCTATTGGGTTTTTAGCGTATGCCGCTGTAAGGGCTTTTTCTATTTCTGTTACAAATTTTATTACCCAGATAGTAATGTTAGTAGCAATGATAGTGACATTTTTTCTTTTTAAAACACCCTGGATTTTTCCTTTGCTTATTATTGCTGGCGGTATTTCTACTAGCTTCAGCAGTAAGCGGATTCCTGAAAAGGAAAACATTAAACCCAGGCAAATAAGGTGGACGAATATCTGGTTATTTGCCATCATTTTTATTATTGCCGGTGTGCTTAGTGAAACAGCACGTAAGCAAAACTGGCCAAACAGGAAAGCATATAACCTGTTTGAAAATTTTTACCGTTTCGGAAGTTTTGTTTTTGGTGGGGGTGATGTTTTATTGCCGATGATGTTAGACCAATATGTTGTTAGGCCCAATGCGCCAAAGGTTGCTATAAAAAATCCCAATGCAATTAAAATACAGAGAAGTGATTTATTAACGGGTTATGGAATTGTAAGGGCTATACCCGGCCCTGTATTTTCTGTTGCCAGTTTTACCGGTGGTATTGCATTAAAAGATAAGGGGTATAAAATGCAGTTCATTGGTTGTATGATAGGGACGGTTGCTATATTTTTACCCAGTGCACTTTTGGTGTTATTTTTTTTTCCGGTATGGCAATACTTAAAAAAGTTTGTATTTGTTTTTAGGGCATTGGAAGGCATTAATGCCGTAGTGGTTGGGGTAATGTGGGCTGCCACGCTTTATTTATTAAATGGTATAGATATAAAGAACTTTAACCTTATAACCAGCTTAAGTTTTATGGTGATATTAGCCACTTTTCTTTTACTTAAATATACCAAAACACCGGCACCATTTATTGTTATGGGTTGCTTATTACTTGGGTGGATTTTCTAACACCGATTTATAATAATTGTTTTTATCAATTTCTTCCTTCACAGAATCCGGGACTAAATAACGGATAGATTTTCCATTTCTTATTAACTCACGTATATGTGTAGACGATATTTCGAGTAACGGAGCTTTCAATATAATTATGTTGGCATTAAACTTATTCAGCACTTCAAATCCCGGTCTTTTGTAAACGTAAACAAGGTGGTTGTTGATAAGAGGTTGAAAATTTTTCCATTTTTCTAAATTTAAAAAACTATCACTGCCCATGATAATGGAAAAAGTATGGTTAGGATATTTTTCGGTTAAATAAGTAAGTGTGTTAATGGTGTAAGACGGCTTCGGAAGCCTGAATTCCACATTGCTTACTTTTAATTTTTGTTCTCCTTCAACAGCAGTTTTAAGCAGGTGTAAGCGATGGTTTTCATTCAGCAAAGTGGCCTGGCTTTTAAAAGGGTTTTGGGGAGAAACAACAAACCACAATTCATCAAGATTGCTGTTGGAAATAATGTGGGAGGCAATGATAAGATGTCCGGAATGGACGGGATTAAAAGAACCAAAATATAAACCAATATTCATATTACAATTAAAATAAATATAATTTTAAACCTCCTCCACAAGAATGTGTTCTGCTTCATCTAATCTAAGGCTTAACCTGTAGCCAGCTACGCTAATTGAAATTGGATCTTTAAAAGGAGCAATCTGGTCTACCGTAACAGTTTCTCCAGGTATGCAACCCATTTCCATTAATTTCAAAAATATTTCATCACTTTCAAATGATTTAATAATTACTTGTTTCCCAACTTTAATTTCAGATAATTTTTTGTACATAAAATTTCCCGCCTTTGTAAAGGGTAAAATTAGTTTATTGCATTTGTCATTAATTTCGATTTAAGAAATAATACTATGGAGATAAATTTTCACTTTCAGAAGGATATAACACTAACTCAAAGAAGAAAATTAAAAGCTTTTATCTGCTCCATGTTTAAATCAGAAAAAAAAACATCTTCAAACTTAAGCTTTGTTTTTTGCTCTGATAATTACCTCTTAGACATAAACAGAACATTTTTGAAACATAATTATTATACTGATATTATTACTTTCAATTTATCCTTAAAGCGAGATAAAGAAATACGGGGTGAAGTTTATATCAGTGTGGATAGAGTAAGAGAAAATGCTAAGATTTTTAATAATACAATTAATCAAGAACTACACCGGGTAATTTTTCATGGTATTTTACATCTATGTGGTTATGGGGATAAGACGAAGCGGCAAAAATTAAAAATGACCCAAAAGGAAAACTTTTACCTTAATCTGTACAGATTTAAATAGTGTTTACAAAGTTCCACGTTTCACAGTTCCACAAAGAAACATTTTGTAGTTTTATAGTATTAGAATATATAAATGTTTAAAATAGTGTTTCACGGAACACAGTTTCATACAGAAACATAAACCTCCTCAGCATGAATAAACGAAAAAAATGGACTCCCCAGGAAGATATAACTGAATCCTTGCTAAAATTTAGAGAAAAACGTAAATGGCAATTAGCCTTAAGAAGATATGTTTTAGAAAAAAACCCTTGCCAGTTTTATGCCCCTTATTTTGGTTTATCAATAGAAGAATTTAGAAGATGGATTGAATTGCAGTTTAAAAATGGACTTACGTGGGAGAATTTTGGTGCCGCCTGGCAATTTGACCATATTGTCCCTGTGACCTATTTCGATTTTACAAACCAAGATGATCTGCGCCTTTGCTGGAATTTTATAAATATCAGAGTAGAAGAAATTTATTTAAATAAAAACAGAGGACGCCGTATTGATCTCCTGGCGGTAAAGCCATATTTTGATTCTCTTTATGGCAAAACAGGTTTACAGATATGTAGCAAAATGATTGAGAAAATTAATATACTCCAGGTTTCTTCAATTACAAGCGAACCTGCTTTACAAGAATTTCTTAGCAGCAAGAAAGCTGATATTGAAACACTGTCATCTTTATCCCATGTTGAGTTCAATAAAATAAACGAGGGCGTAACGCTAAAAGATATTCTGCTTGAAAGAGACATTTTAAAGAAATACGGATAAGAAGTTTAACCTCTATAATAATAAACTCAAAGTAACTTTGCGGTATGTTTCAAAAATATGATGTGATAGTTGTTGGGGCAGGGCACGCTGGATGTGAAGCAGCCGCCGCTGCGGCTAATATGGGCAGCAGTGTTTTGCTGATTACTATGAATATGCAAACAATAGCCCAAATGAGCTGTAACCCGGCAATGGGGGGCATTGCAAAAGGCCAGATTGTTCGTGAAATTGACGCAATGGGTGGTTACAGCGGCATCGTTAGCGATAAAAGCATGATACAGTTTAGAATGTTGAACCGCTCTAAAGGGCCTGCGATGTGGAGCCCAAGGGTGCAAAGTGACAGAATGCTTTTTGCAACCACGTGGAGAGAAATGCTGGAAGCCACTCCAAATGTTGATTTTTACCAGGATATGGTAAGTAGCTTAATAATAGAAGATGGTATAGTAAAAGGGGTATTTACCGGGTTAGGCCATAAAATTGAAGCAAAATCAGTAGTGTTAACCAACGGCACTTTTCTAAATGGGATAATTCATATAGGAGAAAAAAACTTTGGTGGTGGAAGGGTGGCTGAAAAGGCAGCTACCGGAATTACTGAACAGTTGGTTTCTATGGGTTTTGAAAGCAGCAGGCTAAAAACCGGAACTCCGCCCAGAGTAGATGGAAGAAGCCTTGATTACAGCAAAATGGAAGAACAGAAGGGAGATGAAGAAATTATTGGGTTTAGTTTTATTGAACAGCCA
>JANLQE010000029.1:0-9637 GCA_031367625.1 Bacteroidota bacterium | reverse complement strand
TAAAAAAATGAAAGCTGATGATAGCATACAATAAAAAATGGCTGCATAATTTATTTATTCAGCAACAGGTTGAGGGCGCTTTGCAGGATAATGTTATTACTAAAGAAGAAAAAAATAATATCGGGGTAAAATATTCTGCACCATTCTATTCACCCGATTTTTTTATCCGGCTTGGGTTGTTTGTATTAACTATTATTATCCTGTTATTTTCTTTCGGTTTATTGTTGTTAATTTTTTTATCATCTATTGATAAAACTATTGCCGGTTTAACTATTTTTTTTGGATTACTAAGTTATGCGGCATTGGAAATTACAGTTAGCCAAAAAAAACATTACCAGTCTGGTGTAGATGATGCTTTGTTGTGGACGGCAGCGGGCTGTTTGTTTGGCGGTATCAGTTATGCAACGGGTGCCGGGGCATTATCAAACTGCTTCATTATTTTTATGATTGCTTTGTTTTGTACAATCCGTTTTGCCGACAGGCTGATGGCGGCAGCAGCTTTTATTTCTTTACTGGGTATTTTCTTTTACGCTTTTACAAGCCTCGGCAATACCGGAAAAGCAATAGTGCCTTTTATCCTTATGGCTGTTAGCGCATTGATTTATTTTATCTTTAAAAAAATAAATGACCCGCAGCGTTTCAACGCGTATTCGGGTTGTGTTGATGCAATAAAAATTTTAACGCTTATCAGTTTATATGTTGCCGGTAATTATTTTGTTGTTAGAGAACTCAGCAACAGCATGTTTTATTTAAATCTTCAGAAAGGCCAATCCATACCATTTGGCTGGCTGTTCTGGATATTTACCCTATTTATTCCAATCATATATTTATTTGCCGGCATAAAAATGAAAGATATGGTTTTAATAAGGGTGAGTTTATTGCTGGTGGCAGCAATGATTTTTACAATCCGTTATTATCATTTTATTGTACCGGTAGAAACAGGAATGTGTATTGGTGGAATGAGTTTAATATTAATTGCCTGGGCACTAACCCGGTATCTGCAAACTCCAAAATATGGATTTACTTCTGTAGCATTAAAATCTGATAACAACTTAGATAAAATGCACATAGAATCTTTAATACTCGCTGAAACCTTTACGCAGCATGGTATAGACTCTGGCGAAACTAAGTTTGGGGGAGGAAGTTTTGGGGGCGGTGGAGCAACAGGAGAATTTTAAATAACAGCCGCATGAGAAGAGGAAGTTATTTTTTTTAATAATATGATAAAGCATTAACATAATTATCACTTTTGTAAAACCTGTTACAATCATTATGGCATTATTTTTCATATATATGCACAAACAGCAAAACCCTGTTATTATACTATTACAATAAAATTAAAACAAACAATTATGAAAAAGATTTTACCCTTAGCATTATTAATCGTTACTGCTTTTGCAGCCTGCAAAAGTGATCCTAAAAAAGATTTAGATGTAAAAAAAGATTTTGTGTTAATGGATACTACAAAAATTTATCCTAACAACTCTTCCTCTGATACTGGAATGATTACACGAACTACAGTGGTTGCACCGCCGGTTGTTGTTGCACCCGCCCCCCGTGAAAAACAGCGGGTGAGTCCTGCACCAAGGGCTACTAAAATAAAACCCGTTGTAAAAAACAATCAGCCATCTAATAACAGTAATACAACAAACAATACAACAACTGCTACAACAGGTAATGGCACTGCACCAGCTACAACCAGTACAGGTAATAACAAGGCAGATACAGTAGCTAAAGCAGCCCCTGCAGTTAAAAAGAAAGAAGGATGGAGCGATGCAGCTAAAGGCGCCACTATTGGTGGTGTGGGCGGTGCTGCAGCAGGAGCAATAATTGGCAGAAATGGGAAGGGCGCAGTAATTGGTGGTATTCTTGGCGCAGCAGGTGGCTATATTCTGGGTAGAAAAAAAGACAGGCAATCTGGCAGGGTAGATACTATTAAGCATTAATAAATTTAAAATCCCAATAAATTTAAAATCCATAAAAATATGTTCTTTTATGGCTGTTTTTTTATGAAAAATAAGTTTCTGCAGGTATAAATCTCTTCGAATACTTTTTTAATTTCCATAAACTTATTTCATAATGTTTCAAATTGTCATTAAGTTATAGCTATGTAAAAATCAACTAAGTTTGTTTATACAAAAAAACAAATTGATAATATGAAAAGAATATTTATTTCGCTTGTATTAATTGCAAGCCTGTTTAAAGCCCGTGCCGATGAAGGCATGTGGTTGCCTATGCTGCTGGGCCAGCAGGTATATAACGATATGGTAAAAAAAGGATTAAAACTTACCAAAGAACAATTGTATTCTGTAAACAAAGCTTCTTTAAAAGATGCCATTCTTATTTTTGGCGGCGGCTGTACGGGAGAAATTGTAAGCAGCCAGGGGCTGATATTTACCAACCATCATTGCGGGTACGATGCTATTGCAAAAGCCAGCAGTGTAGAGCATAATTATCTTAGAGATGGATTTTATGCTTACAATAAAAACCAGGAAATAAAGAGCAATCTTACTGTACAGTTTTTAGACCGGATAGTAGATGTAACCAACGAAGTAGAAGACGGGTTAAAAGGATTAAGCTGGGCAGACAGGGTGAAAAAAACAGCAGACGTTTATAAAACAATTACCGATAAAGTGCTGGATAAAGATAATGGCCTTGCCGGCAGGGTTTACAGCATGTTTAAAGGAAATCAATACATCATGTATGTATATAAAACCTACAGGGATATACGCCTGGTAGGTGCCCCGCCAGAAAGCGTAGGCAAATTTGGCGGCGATACTGATAACTGGGAATGGCCACGCCATACCGGCGACTTTTCTATTTTCAGGGTGTATGCTGCCAAAGACGGAAAACCTGTAGAATATAGTGCAGATAACGTTCCGCTAAAGCCAAAAGCTTTTTTACCGGTAAGTATCAAAGGCCTTAAAGATGGCGACTATGCAATGATATATGGCTATCCCGGCGGTACAAACCGATACGAAACAAGCTATGGCATTAAATTAAAAAACGACATTGAAAATCCATCCCTGGTAAATCTCCGGGATGTGCGTTTGAAAGATATGTATGAGCAAATGATTAAAGATCCGGCAGTAAAATTAAAACTATCCAGCAGCTATGCAGGCATAGCCAACTATTGGAAATTTTTTGATGGCGAAACAAAACAATTGATAAAGTTTAAAACCTTTGAGCAGAAACAACAATACGAAAAAAACTTTGCAAAATGGGCGGCCAATAAACCGGCGTATGCAAATATATTGAGTGATTACCAAAAAAATTATTCCGCATGGACCCCGTATAGCAAACTGCGTCAATATTTAAATGAAGGCATACTTGGCTCGCCGTTGGCAGCTTATGCATCTTCCTTATTGGGGTTAGAAGCAACCATGGTAAAACCAGGCACCACTACAGCAGATATTAAAAAAGCAGCAGATGCATCTGATGCGGCACGCAAAATTTTCCTGGCCGGCGAAGACAAACCAAGTGATGAAAAAATACTGGCAGCCGTAACTATGATGTTTTATAATGATGTAGATAAAAGCCAGCACCCTACTGGATTTTACGAAAAGTTAAAAGCGGGCTATGGCGATTTGAATGATGAAAATACCTTTAAAAAATGGGCTAAAGATGTGTTTGCAAAAACCATGATTTTTGATGACAGTAAATGGGCAGCTTTTATTGCCAACCCCGATGCAAATAATCTACAGGCCGATCCGGCATTTGATTTTGCTGCCGCTTTTGTAAAAAATTATAATACAAAGTATGCACCGCTTTATATTGTTTTTTTAAATAAAAATAATGAACTGGGCCGCAGCTATTTAAAAGGCATTATGGAGATGAACCCTGCGGCAGTAAATAAAATGTACCCCGATGCAAACTTTAGCATGAGAGTAAGTTATGGCAATGTAAAAAGTTATAATCCACGGGATGCGGTACATTACGATTATGTAACAACCAGCAAAGGCATATTAGAAAAATACATTGCAGGCGATTATGAATATGATCTTCCTGCAAAGCAAATAGACCTTTTAAAGAAAAAAGATTTTGGCCAATACATAGATAAAACCCGCAAAGATCTGGTGATAGGTTTTATAACTACCAACGATATTACAGGAGGCAACTCCGGCTCGCCTGTTATTGATGGCAGCGGTAATTTGATAGGCCTTGCTTTTGATGGCAACTACGAAGCCTTAAGTCATAAAATTGCATTTGATAAAGACCTTAACCGCACAATTTGTGTAGATGTACGCTATGTTTTATGGTGTATAGATAAACTGGGCGGCGCTAAAAATATTATTGATGAGCTGAAGTTAGTGAGGTAATTGAAAGATGTTAGTTGACAGTAACTAACATCTGTCAATTAATATCTGCTTCTTATAAAATACTTTCTGTTTTCAGCAACAGCATAAATAGTACGCCATTTCTTTTTACCACTATTCTAACTTTTTCTTTAGATACCTGCATAAGGTTTTTATATGCCTGTATATTGTTTGAAAAATTACCGGCAACTCCCACGATCTGATCATTCACTTTAAAGCCGCATTTATCTCCCGGAGAATTATTAATAATATCCAGCACAGTAATTTTATTATCTACATAATAAATACCCAGCCCTGTATAAGCATAATCAAATACTTCATTGTAGTGGCTGTTTGGCAACAGGTGTATTTCCCGCTGGCCATAATTAATGATCAGGTTAAACCTTCTTAATAATTCGTTGCCAATCAACCCGCCGGAAAATGGGTACGAGGTAACATTAAATTCATCGTTATAAAGATAAGTAGGCACTTTACGAAACCTGTATGGCCCTATCTTTATTTCTTTCATAACCGTTAGCCGCATTTGAGATCTTCCTGCCATACCCTCGGCCTGTGTTAAAACGGGCTTTCTCTTTTTTAATAACACCGCACTGTCTTTAGCAAATTTTTCACTTAATAAAAAACAAAGTCCGGCACCTGTATCAAAATAAAAATTGTAATCAATTCTTTTTCTGTCTTTTATCTGCATGTATTGTATGGGTAAACTGGTAAAAATAGGATGCAGTAAAGTACCGCCCCTTGGATAGGCTATTTTACCGGGGCTATACACTTCTATCTGCAGGCTGTCAAAATTTATTTTTATTATATACCTGCTAAATAAACTATAGCCCAGTATTCCATCTATTTTTTCGCCATACACACTCGTGAGTACCTCGTAATCATTTACATGAAAATTAAGATGATTTATTTTTAGCCCCGGAAGGGATAAGGATTTATTAAATACAAAATGTACTTTTCTTATGCCCCCAATGCCGGTAATGGTAGTATCTGTTTCTTTGGTTGCAATATTAAATTCTGCACAGGTAGATGAATCCAGCGATATACCTCCGCTGCCGGTATCTAATATAAAATTGAGGCTGTCTTTAATGTTTTCAAATATCCCCCTTACAATCATTACACCACCACTGTATTGTGTAAAGGGAAATTTAGTAATAAATTTGGCATCGGGTGGCAATAATAACTCCTGTGCATGCCCGCAGGCGGGGTACAGCATTATTATCAAAATGACTTTATAAATTCTCCTGCAAATCATATAGGAATATACAACCTAATGGGCGTAATTTTGTTGATTGTTTATAATCGGTAAATCCAATTTTAGTAAAAAGATTTTTAATTGTTATGATGAATATAAGTGATTTATATACAAGAGCCCTTGCATTTGATTTTCTTTCTGTAGAAGAAGGCGTTTATTTATTTGAAAACGCTGCACTTGCCGGGTTGATGTTTGTAGCAGATGAGTTGCGAAAAAAACAGGTGCCGCATGGTAAGGTTACCTGGCAGATAGATAGAAATGTAAATACCACCAATGTATGTATTGCCAATTGTAAATTTTGTAATTTTTACCGTATTCCCGGCCATGCCGATGCTTACATAACAGATATTGAAACGTATAAAAGAAAAATTGAAGAAACTATTAAATATGGTGGCGATCAGTTATTGTTACAGGGCGGCCATCACCCTGGGTTAGGGCTTTCTTTTTATGTAAACTTATTTAAGGAATTAAAATCTCTGTACCCCAATATAAAACTGCATACCCTTGGCCCGCCGGAAGTAGCCCACATAACCAAATTAGAAAAAAGCACACACCGGCAGGTGCTGATGGCATTAAAAGAAGCCGGTATGGACAGCCTGCCCGGCGCAGGTGCAGAGATACTAACGGATAGGGTGAGGCGATTAATAAGCAAAGGAAAATGCGGCGCACAGGAATGGCTGGATATTATGCATGAGGCACACAAGCTGCACATTACCACTTCTGCCACCATGATGTTTGGCCACGTAGAAACCCTGCACGAACGTTTTGAGCACCTGGTAAAATTAAGAGAAGTACAAAGCCGCAAGCCGGCAGATGCAAAAGGTTTTTTAGCGTTTATACCCTGGACTTTTCAGGATGCAGATACGCTGCTGGCCAAAATACGTGGCGTACACAACCTTACCACGCCAGAAGAATATATCCGCATGATTGCCATGAGCCGCATTATGCTGCCTAATATAAAAAATATACAGGCAAGCTGGCTTACGGTGGGTAAGCAGGTAGCCCAGCTTTGTCTAAAAGGCGGCGCAAACGATTTTGGCAGCATTATGATAGAAGAGAATGTGGTAAGCGCAGCAGGAGCGCCACACCGCTTTACCAGTAGTACTATACAGCAGTCTATAAAAGATGCGGGCTTTGAGCCACAGCTTCGCAACCAGCAATATGAATGGAGAGAATTGCCGGTAATGGAAGAGCAGGTAATTGATTATTAATCTGCCAGGCTTACCGCCCAAAAATAATTTTAAACAAAGGCAATTCATAAAAATATATTTTTTAGCCGCAGTCATTTATGCAAAATTAAAAACAGCAATTACCAATTTACCCAACCTTTTATTATGCCAATCATTTATTGCTCCGCTAAATTATCCGGCCACGGATTTTGATTATTGGGTTAACTATTTCTTTGATTTGAAATTTTCAAAAAACTGATAATGCAGTCATGCAAAACTGCGTTAGGTATCAGTGCCAATTAAATTATACCTATTCTCTGCCTTGGTTAATGCTAAGGTACCTCACTCCAAAAATAAGATTTACTTTCATTTTTTATACTGATAAAATATTAATCAAAAGAAAATTGTTGTGGTTATACAAGTTATAGTGCAGGAGGCCTTAATCAATTGCATCAATCATCTGGTAGAAGATGGATTGACGCAATTTTAGTTCAGGAGTTGCGTATATTTGAGTTATATGCGATTTTAGAGAGACTCCAATGGCGAAACAGACAATAAAGAAATTGACCAATAAAAAAGCGGTGGACAAGCCGACTGCAAAAAAAGCGGTTAAAAAAACTGCACCTAAGACTGGGAAAGCCAAACCGACAAAAAAGGTATTAAAACAGAATACTTCAAAGCCGACAATTAAAGCTAAAAAAGTAGTAGTTGCTGACACCCTGACAATTATTAAAAAGACTTTTGAAAAAATTACTTTACTCTCACACCAACTTACAGCACCAAACGAACATCCGACAAAAATAAAACCCAATAAGTTAAGCGTTTCAGAAATCAACGGTATTGGAGGTAATACCTATTTAAAATTTCATTCGGCAGGAATTAAAACCGTTGAAGACTTTGCAAACGCTGGAGTTTCCAAAATTTCAAAAATATTGGGTTGGACAGAAAAAGGCGGACTACCTTTTTATTTAAGAGGGCTTGCAGTTTATCAAAACAGAGTAATTAAAATTAAAACTCCGAAAAATATTTCTCAAAGTCCAATTTACTTGGACATCGAAACCGACCTTTTTCAAAGAACAGTTTGGATGATTGGTATTTACATTACTAAGACCAACGAATTCATACAATTGGTTGCAGACAAGCCAAAAGATGAACCCAAAATAATAAAGCAATGTCTAGAAATTCTATCAGACCATCCAAATGAACCTGTTATTTCTTATTCAGGTTCTCGTTTTGACGAAAGAATTTTAAGAAAAAGATTTGACGAAGAAAAATTGAAACATAATCATTTAATATTTGATGACATATTACTTGACATTAAAGCTTCATTAGCATTTCCGATTAAAGCATATACACTCGGTGACTTAGGAGAGTTTTACGGTTATAATTTCAAGCACCCTAATATGGACGGACAACAAGTTGCAATGTTATATTCTCAATACGCAAATGATTTAAAGAAATTCAGAGGATATGAAAAACTTTGCGACTATAACGAAGATGACGTAAAATCAATGGCAGCAGTTGTTGAACACATTTATTTAAAATAATGGCAAAAAGGTTAAGACTTTCAGAACTCGTAAATGAAATTGATAATGCAATTCAAAACAGATTTGCAGGAGAAACCTTTTGGATAACAGCAGAGATAACTGACGTAAAGCCTCAAGACCCATCGAGGAGTTATAGGTTTATAAAATTCATAGAAAAATCCGGTGCAACTACACTTGCATCCATTGACGCAGTTTTTTGGGCAAGGTCATTAAATCAAATTGAAAAGTTTGAAAAAATTACAAATACAACTTTTAGAAATGGACTTGAACTTACTTGTAAAGTTGTAGTTACTTTTAATAATCGTTACGGATTAAAATTGGAAGTGGTAGAAATTGATTGCACTTATGCTTTAGGACAAATAGAAATCGAAAGACAGCAAACGATAGAAAAACTACTAAAGGACAATCCTAAAACGATAAAAAGAATTGATGAGCAGTTTTTCACCTTCAACAAAAGCCTTGAATTACCAATAGTTATTCAACGGATTGCTTTTATTACAGCCCCTAACTCAGATGGTCAAAGAGACTTCAATCAAGAATTAAAAGTAAATAAGCATAAATATACTTTTTCGGTTTCTGAATTCTTAACGCAAATTCAAGGAGACACTTCGAGCAAACTAATTATTCAAAAATTGAAGCTAATTGAAGCAGAAAAGGAAAACTACGACATTGTTGTTATAGCTCGTGGTGGTGGTTCACAAACAGACTTACAACCTTTTGACGATTATGAACTTTCAAAATACGTTGCAACTTTTCCATTACCTATTTACACAGGCATTGGACACGACAGAAATACAAGCATTGTTGACTTAATGGCTCGTCAACACAAAACACCAACTAAGGTTGCAAGTAGTATCATTGACCACAATTTTAATTTTGAAAGTGAAATATTGGATTTTAAAGAACGGTTCTTTGAAACAGCAGAAAGTATGATAGACGAAGCACAGGACAGTTTGCTTCAAATGAAACGAACTGTAAAGGCTTATAGTCCGGCAACAATTTTAAATAAAGGGTATGCTATAATCACAAGCAATAACCAAATAATAATTAATCCGAAAGACATAAAACCAAATTCTGAAATTAAAACCATTCTTAAAAATGAAATTATTCATAGCACTGTAACAAAAAAATCAAAAAATGAACTTGACATATAATAAAGCATACAGCGACCTTTCAAAACTTGTCGACCAAATTGAAGACGATAAAATTCAATTGGACACACTTGCCGACAAAGTGAAACAAGCAAAAGAGCTTATCGACTTTTGCGAAACTAAATTACGGACAATTGACAAGGACGTTAAGGCAGCGTTGAACGACACGAAACCAACGACACGAAAGAAAAACCGCATATAA